>CAUZJR010000177.1:0-10320 GCA_963580005.1 Planctomycetota bacterium | reverse complement strand
TTTGCCCGCTGGTTGGTGAAGGACCGGCGCATGAGTGAGTCGCCGTTTGCTCACCTGTCGAGGCTCAACGCTAAGACCGACGTCCGCCGGCAGCGTCGGCACCTCTCCATTGAGGATTTCAAACGATTGATCGCCGCAGGGCAAAGCGGCAAGCCCGTGTGTGGGCTGTCGGGACCGGACCGGGCGATGCTGTACCTGACCGCCGGTTACACGGGGCTGAGAGCAGCGGAACTGGCGTCCCTCACCGCAGCGTCCATCGATTTCGACGCCGACCCGCCGACCGTCACCGTCGATGCCGCCTACTCCAAGCATCGCCGGACAGACGTGCTGCCTCTCCATCCCGATCTCGCGGTGCGGCTGCGAGAATGGCTCGCACAGCGTGATCGAGCCGAAGACGATGCAACTCACGTCCTGTCAATCGGTGGTCCGTCACAGGCCGCCCCAGTACGCCTGTGGTCTGGGGCCTGGGCTGCCAACCGTCACGCAGCGAAGATGCTGCGGCATGACCTGCGAGAGGTCGGGATTCCCTACGAGGATGATTCTGGGAGGGTATTCGACTTCCATGCACTCAGGCATCAGTTCATCAGCATGCTGGCCCAGAGCGGCGTGCATCCCAAAACGGCACAGGAGCTGGCGCGGCACAGCACGATCACGCTGACGATGGACCACTACACACACATCGGGCTGCACGACCTGAGCGCTGCTCTCGAGTCGCTGCCTGGTCTTCCGGCCACCGAAAGCCAAGCAATCAGGGCAACGGGAACCGAAGGTGTCAAAAACGTGGTTGCCGGTTTGGTTGCCGGTGTTGGCGACATTTCGAGCAACTCGGTGAGAGCGATTGAGACAAAGGGCCACAGCAAGACGGCCCCTCGGTCCGACTCCGCCGGCAGCGAGAAGCCCCTGCAAATGCAGGGGATTGAGAGTGATTGCGACACCGTGACAACGGTTGAGAAGCAGTACCGGAGGCGGGACTCGAACCCGCACGAGGTTTACCCTCACTGGATTTTGAATCCAGCGCGTCTGCCATTCCGCCACTCCGGCCTCATCGATCCACCAAGCTAGTCGACTCTACAGTGGGTTTCAATGAGTCGGAAGAAGGACCTCGGGAGGTTCACGACTCGCGGAGTTCTCGGCGAAGCACCTTGCCCAGGAAGTTGCGGGGCAGGTCGCCGTCGAGCACTTCAATCTCTCGTGGCCGCTTGTACCGAGACAGTCTCTGCCCCAGGAAACTCTGCAGTCCCGACTCGTCAAACGTGGCACCGGGTACCAGCGTCAGGAAGGCCTTGACCCGTTCGCCTCGCACCGGGTCGGGCACACCGACGACCGCCGCATCGGCCACGTCGGGGAATTCACGCAGCACCGCCTCGACCTCGGCCGGGTACACGTTGAACCCACTGGTGATGACCAGGTCCTTGAGCCGGTCAACGATGGTGAAGAAACCGTCGTGGTCACAACTGGCGATGTCTCCGGTGGCCAGCCAGCCGTCGATGAGCACCTCGTCGGTCGCCTGCGGCAGGTCGAGGTACCCGTCCATCACCTGCGGGCCTCGCACCAGCAGCTGTCCGACCTCGCCGGGTCCCAGCACCTGGAAGCGGTCCTCGATGTCGACCACTCGGGCCAGGGTATCGGGAAGCGGCAGCCCGATGCATCCGGGTCGGGCGGTGCCGTCGAGGGGTCCGGCGTGAGTGACCGGTCCGGCTTCGGAGAGTCCATAGCCTTCAACGACCACGGCTCCGCTGTGCCCGGCAAACTCAGCCGCCACGTCCTCGGGCAGGCCGGCTCCCCCGCTGATACACATCTCCAGGCCCCTCACATCCTCGCTGCGACCCCCCCGCAGTCGTTCGTTGAGTGCCACCAGCATGGCGGGCACGGCGGGAAAAATGGTGGGACGATGGCGGGCGAAGAGATCGAGCACCTTGCCGACCTGGAAGCGGTGGTGCATGACCAGCGTGGCCTGCATCGCCGTGCCGGCCAGGGCACAGGTGGTCAGTCCATAACTATGGAAGAACGGCAACACCGCCAGCAACGTGTCCCGGGCGGTGCGGCGACCGGCCCAGTGGTACAGCTGCCAGGCATTGGCCACCAGGTTGCCATGAGTCAAGACGACCGAGCGAGGGACCCCGGTGGTGCCTCCGGTGGGCAGGATCAGAGCCGGGCGGCCCGGTTCGAAGCCGAGCGAGGGATCGAGTTCTGCGGCCAGGCCGGTGACGGCAGCATCCGCCGATCCCGATTCGAAGCTGCGGCTGGAAGTCTCGGGGACCTCGTCGTCCCAGTCGAGCCAGCGGGTGGCTCCGGAGGGACGACCGATGCGGAACTTCAGCAACCTCGCCAGGGCGTAACCGACCCGGCCCAGGCTGCCAAGCCGGCTCTGCATCGAAACCGCGAGCACGGTCTCGGGTGCAGCTTCATCACCGGGGACGAGGCCGGCCAGCACATCGAGCGTGACCAATATGCGGGCTCGGGTGGCCGTCAGCAGGCGGCCGACCTCATCGGGGACCATCAATGGGCTGGCCGAGACGACGGTGGCTCCGGCCAGCCAGGCACCATTGAGTGCCACCAGGTACTCGGGCATGTTGGGCAGCATCAAGGCCACCCGGTGACCAGGACGCACGCCCAGAGCCTCGAAACGCGTGGCCGCCACCTGGGCACGATTCCACAACTGGGCGTACGTCCAACTCTCGTCCAGGTGCCAGCAGGCGATCCGGTCGGGAGACTCCTCGGCCGCACGCTTCAGCAAACACCAGGCCGCTCGAGCCGGGTAGCCCAGGTGAGTGGGGACATTCTCGGGATAGTGCTCACGCCACGGCGCGAATTCGATTCCCTCTCTGATGCTGGTCACGGCCATCCTTCAGCCTCCCAACGGCCCGCATGCGAATCGGTGATGTCCCCGTATTGGTCTCCCTGGTCTCCCTGATGCACCGGCTGGTCGTGGCAAGCAACCCGGTCGCCGAACCCGTCGTTCGACACCGTCGCTCAACCCACTCTAGCGCGTGGCGGCATCCAGGCAACGGGATTTGACCGCGGCGGCCGGAGATCCGAGCCCGGGGATCCACCTAAAACGTTGTTTGACATTAGCTTGCAATCGCCGCCGAACGCTCGTCAGGATTGGCGGGTCATGTCAAACAGCTGGGTCGCCTGGGGCCCGAGGAAGCCCTCGAAACGGGTCGATTCACCCGATTCGGAGTCGATCACCTCGCCTCTCTCGGCCAACTCAAAATAGGCATACGTCCAGGGCAAGTTGGTCGTCTGTCCCGCCTCGGTGACCTCGACGTCGACCACCGCCGCCTCGGTCGCCGTTTGCCTGAGACGCGATCCGGCCTCGCCCTCGATGTCCGACTTCATCGACACGCCTGCGGCTGCCAGTGCCGCTGCGGTCTTTTCGATCGAGTCGAGCGATTCGACTCGGTGGGCGTTGACCAGGCCGGTGAAGTGGTTCACCGCGTAGCCGTGCATCAGCACCCAGGCGGCGTACTGCGACACCTCGGCCACGGCTTCGACGTCGGATCGTTCGGGTGCCGGCCAGGGACGCTGGTGGAACCAGTCGCTGAGCGTCTCAAGCGTCGTCTCGGAGTCGAGAGTCGGGGACGAGCCGATCCGTGCCAGGTGATCGAGCACTTCCAGCGACAGGGGCCGACGGTGCTGGTCGAGGCTGCCGGCGAGGTGCTGGCGATCGGCAGGATCCAGCTGCCAGGCCTCGAGTTCGGAGACGAACAGCTTGGGGAGTGGTTTGCTGTTGGCGGTATCGTTGACGGGAGGATCGAGGTGGATGGCCTGCAGGTGCTTGGTGGGAAAGTGGTAGCAGGCGGCGGGTCGATATCCCAGCGCCTGGAACGGTCGGGCGATCGAGGAGATTCCGGCGGCGGGTTGTTGCCAGGCGATCGAGCGGAAGGCGATGTGGTCGTTCTGGAAGTCGGCCCCGGCGGTGGCGAGGAGCTGTTCGTAGTCGCGGACCGAGGTGACTCGATCGCGGTACGTGGCCCAGAGTCGATCGAACAGTTGGTGAAGGAACTCGACGTTTTTCATGCTGTCTCGTCTTGATCGGGTTTCTGGTCCCGCGGTTCGCCGCTCACTCGACGTCAACATACAGCGGCAGGTCGACCCGTTCGACCTCCATCACCTGCCGTTCGCTGTCGAGCTGAGCGTGGTCTTCGAGTGGTTCGATGACCAGCCGGACCGAGCGACCGATGGCCCGCCGCCGTCCGGGTTGGAACTTGCCATCGAGGATGGCCCAGTGTCCGACGAGGATTTCCCGGTGAGTCAGCCGCCCGCTCTCGACTCGATCGATCCGGTAGTGGTGATAGACCAGTGCGCGTCGGTAGGGTGCGATCTGTGCGGGAGTGGGGATCGGTGAGGTTTCGACACAGCGGGCGCGGACGACGGCCCGCTTGCCCGGTCTCCGGGACTTGAGTGTCAGGGTGGCGGCGTCCAGGAGTGGTTGCGACTGGTCATCGTCGAGTGCTGTGGCCGAGAGAGTGATGCGGGAGATGCGGGCGTCGCAGCCGCGGAGCCCGGTGGCGTTGTTGCCCCATCTCACCCGGCTGCCCGGTGCCAGCCGAAGTTGGCTCAGCGGCACGTCGATGCGTCGGGTCGGCTGCCGGTCGATTCGCAGCCGGATCCCCTGTCGGTCGAGTGCCAGCACGAGGTGGGTCGGTGTTTCCGGCTTCAGGCCGACCAGTTCCACGGCCGACTTGCCGTCCTGGCTGGTGGCCAGCGACAGCGAGAACCCGGAACCGGTCACGAGAGGGTTGAGGGTGAGTGTGAGGCTGTTGCCGGGGGTCGCGGGGTTGTCGGGGGTGGTGGGAGGTTCGATCGCCAGCAGGACACTGGGCCGTTTCGACGTGGTCGGAGTGACGGTCAGCAGCATCGAGATGCTGAGGGTCTGCCGGGCATTCCAGTGTGCGACCAGCGCGGGGTTGGTGGGTGAGATCTCGGCCGAGCCGCGTGAGAGCCTGAGTTCGAAGAACCGACCTGGCCGCGTGCGTCCCTTGTGCAGCAGCCGGCAGGTGGTCCGGGGCCGGTCTCCGGCGGCGGGCAGCTCGACCGGTCGGCGGGTGTCTCGGAAGGCCCACAGCAGGCTGGGGATCGCCGGTGGCCAGGGCGGTTCTGTACCGGCGGTGGGGCGTGGTGAGGCCAGGGCGGAATCGGGGATCTGGCTGGCTCGTCCGTTGGCAATCCAGGCGTCGGGGAAGAAATCGGGCTTCGAGTTGTTTGTGATGCGTAGAGCGGTCTTGATGCTGCGGAAGTCGTCACTGAACCGTGCCAGGTAGACCTCAACCTGCGGACCGCCTCCTGAGACGGCATTGATCGGGCCCTTGCGGCTGTAGGGACCGGTCAGCACCAGGTAGCCGACATGGTTGCTCCAGCGGGGATGAAACATCTCGGCTCCCTGTGCGGCCACCATGCGGGCGTTGCCGCGGGCCAGCCCGGCGACGTCCGCCACGGCCACGTTCCATTTCGGGCCGTTGTCGGGTGCCGAGAGCCTGAGGTTTCGGTGGGGGCCATCGAAGACCCAGGCCAACCGGCTGTTGTCCGGAGCCAGCGAGGCCCAGCAGCCTTTGCCCAGGTGGGTGAGCGAGGGTGGGTCGAGACCGACGAGTCCGCCGTTGGGCCAGGGGAAGACCCCCGCGGCGAAGCGGCCGTTTCGCGAGAGCTGGAAGTTGTCGGGGCTGACGCGGGTCCGGGACCAGACGGGTTTCGAGACCGAGGTGTCATCGAGACGGACTCGGACCAGGTTGCGGTAGAAGTAACTGCCCGCCTTGCCCACGCGTTGGCCGACGACCACCCAGTCGGTCTTCGAGTCCGGGTCGTGCCAGGTGCACAGGGCCGCACCCCGGGCCAGCCGCTGCGGACGGTCGCTGCCCCAGTCGAGCAGCATCACGCGGCCCCGGGTTCGGTCGGTGAAGATCACCCGGCGGCCGTCGGGTGAGAGCAGGGGTCGGGCGTAGTTGGATCTCTTGGAGACCAGCTCCCGTTCGCCTCGACCATCCTCGCTGTCGTAGCCCATCAACAGCAGTTCGGTTCCCTGGGCCTGCACGTCCTTGGCGGCCTGGCTGCTGTCCTGGACCCAGACGATCCGGGTGGGGGCTCCGGTGAATCGGGCCAGGGGGTCCTGCTGTTGGGCCTGGGCGATCACGCACGGGAGGCTGGCCAGCCAGAGCACGACGAGGAGCGTGGCGCGGAGCGGGAGCGGGAGCGGGGGTGGGGAGAGGCCGTTATTGCAGTGGAGAATCCGAGTCGGTGCCATGTCGCGTCTCTGCCAATGGACCACATCCCAATTCTCGAGCTTCGGGTCACTCACGTCCAACGCAAACCAGTTCGCGGTCGGTACGAATCAGCAGCCGGTTGCCGGTGACGGCCGGAGTCGCCAGGGTGCGACCCTTGAGCCGGTTGAGTGCCAGCCGCCGATAGCGGGGGCCGGGGACCAGGACGTGGGTGTCGCCGGCTTCGTTGATGGCCAGCACGTGGCCGTTGACCGACAGCGGCGAGGCCGAGAAGTGTCCGCCCAGGCGGCGGCGCCAGCGAAGGCTTCCTCGGCGGGCGTCCAGGCAACTGGCGATTCCCACGTCGTTGACCAGGTACACCGCGTCATCGACGACCAGGGGGGTCGGATTGAGCGGAATCGCCTTCTGGTGTTGCCAGGCCACGTGCGTGCCGGTGACGTCGCCCCGGCCATCGGTCCGGATGGCCAGCAGCCGGGGGTTGTCGTAGCCGGTGCAGACATAGATCAGGCCGCTGCCCGCGGGACCGGCCACCGGGCGGGGGACGACCGAGTAGCCGGTGTAGCGGACCCACCACAACTCGCGGCCGCTGGAAGGATCGTAGGCCACCACCCGGTCGCCTCCGGCACTGATCACCTGGGTCTGGTGCTTCGCGTCGCCAGTGCGAAGGACCAGTGGCGTCGAGTACGAGTGGCGGCCTGCGACTCGAGGCTTCTGCCAGCGAGGCTGACCACTCTGGCGGTCCAACGCGACGACGAATTGCCTCGAGCTGACCGCGCTTCGACGCAGGCGGTCGTAGAAGGGGCCGGTGTAGCCGTCGCAGCTGACGATCAGCAGGTCGCCGACAACGACCGGCGAAGCGGCCGGGCCATGGTGGTGGTAGTAGGGCAGGGTGGTCGTCCAGGTGACCTTCCCGTCGAAGCCCACTCGGGCGGTGCCGTGAGTGCCGAAGTGGACGAAGACGGATCCGTCGGCGACCACCGGGGTTGGTGTGGCGTGAGTGTTCTTGGGGTGGATCTTGCCCGGGTTCTGGACCTCGAGCACCAGGTGGTTGGAACGCAGGGTGCCGGTGAGTCGATCCAGCTGCAGCAGCCTCAGCGAACGGTTGCCGTTCTGTGAACTGGTCAGCCAGATCGAGTTGCCGGCGACGACCGGAGAGGACCAGCCGCGGCCCGGCAGCGGTGTTCTCCAGAGCACGTTGAGACGGTCGTGCCAACGCAGCGGGATGTCGCTTTTTGGGTCGGCATGAGCCGCACCGCGAGGTCCCAGGAACTCGGGCCAGTCGGTCGGTTCGGCCCGCAGCGGACCCGCGACGACCAACAACCAGAGGATGGCCATCGAGGCTCTGCTGGTGTGCTCGCGTGTGTGCATCATGTTGTCACCGGTGTCCCCATTGTTGCCATTTTCGGCTCGGTCGGGCACCGGTGACGACCCGCGGTTGGAGATTTCCGGTCGAGTTGTGGTCGAGTTGTGCTCGAGACGCGGCGGTGGTCAGGGCGGCGGAATGGGCTGCGGATTGGGCGAAGGGGAGAAGCTGAGTGGACTGTGACGGCTGCGGACGCCGAAAATAGATAAGGGGCAATGAGGTGATCGGTCCGGGGAGAATCGGGCCTGTCCAGCACGAGGAGAATGCGTTCGAGAGGGGGGTTGCAGTCAAAGTCAACAGGTTGACCATGCTCTGGCATCCCGGTAACCTATCGGTAGATATGCATGTGTGCAGGAGGCACGCGGCATATTCCCGCCCGGTGACCCTCCCCCCACCCCTTCCGGAAGCCGCCGCAATGCTGCGCCCGTCAGTTGGAGTTCTGCTGGCCGCGTTGATCTTTGCGAGTGTGGTGGTGGTGCCTGCGACCGGCGTGTCGGCGGCCGATCCGTTGCACGTCGAGGTGGATCGGCTGGTGGCGGCGAGTCCGGTGGGGCTGGTGTCCGAGACGAGTGGTGACGGTGAGTTTCTGCGTCGCCTGTACCTGGCAATGGTCGGGCGGATCCCTTCGGTCGAGGAAACTCGGGCGTTTCTCAACGACAAGTCGCCGACCAAGCGGACTGCGGCCGTGGATCGCCTGCTGGGCAGTGCGTCCTACGTGCGTCGGATGACCAACGTGCTCGACGTGATGCTCTCGGAACGTCGCGGCGACGGCGAGGTCAAGCGAGGTGAGTGGCAGACGTTTCTGAAGCAGTCGATCGAGACGAACAAGCCGTGGAACGTGCTGGCTGCGGAGATCCTGGGCGCCGACGCGGTCGATCCCAAGCAGCGTGGTCCGGCGAAGTTCCTGATGGATCGCGGAGTCGAGGTGAACCAGATGACCCGCGAGGTCGGCCGGATGTTCTTCGGCGTCGACCTGCAGTGTGCCCAGTGCCACAACCATCCGCTGATCGACGATTACCTGCAGAAGGACTACTACGGCATCTACGCCTTCCTGAACCGCACCTATCTCTTCAAGCCCGACAAGAAGAAGCCGGGCGTACTGGCCGAGCGGCCCAGTGGTGGAGTGGCCTTCAAGTCGGTGTTCACCGGCGACGCGGGCGTTTCGCGACCTCGCCTGTTGGGCGAGCGTCAGTTGGACGAGCCGGCGATTGCGTCGGGCCAGGAGTACAAGGTCAAGCCGGACAAGAAGAAGAAGAACCTGCGGCCGATCCCGACCTACAGTCGTCGCGAGCAGTTGGCCAAGCTGGTCCGCGACGGCAACAACCGGTATTTCGCTCGCAACATGGCGAATCGTCTCTGGGCGCTGGTGATGGGCCGCGGGCTGGTTGAGCCGGTGGACCTGCACCACAGCGACAACCCGCCCTCGCACCCCGAGCTGCTGAGGCTGCTCACCGACCGCTTCATGGCGACCAAGTACGACATCCGCGGTTTCGTCCGCGAGCTGGTCCTGACTCGGACATTTGCCCGCGGATCGAGCCTGCCGTCGGACCTGGTCGCTCGGTCGGCCCGTGCCCGCGAGTTGCTGGGTCCGTTGGCCGAGAGTGAGAAGAGGTTGACGGTCGAGTTGGCTGCTGCGAACAAGAAGATCGAGGCGGCCGTGGTGCTTGAGACCAAGGCGGCCGAGCCGATTTCGGCGTTGGCCAAGGCCCTGAAGCCGGTCAACGACAAGGTGGCCGCGGAGAAGAAGAAGCACGACCCGGCGGCCAAGGCCCTGGCCGACTCGACGAACAAGTTGCAACTGAAGCAGAAGACCGGTCTCCCGTTGCTGGCCGCTGCTCGCGGCGGAGCCGCGGCCCTGAAGCTGCTGCCTTCTGACAAGGAACTCTCGGCGGTCATCGCCAAGCTCAACGCCCGCGCCAAGTCGATGACGGCAGAACTGGCCGCTCTGGAGAAGGACAAGGCGGCCAAGCAGGCGGCGGCCCAGCTGACGGGCAAGGCGCTGAAGACGGCCGAAGTGGCTCGGGACGCGGTGGTCAAGAAGCACGACGTCGCTGTGAAGCTGTTCGAGGCCGAGATGTGGAAGGTCGATCAGTTGAGAACGGCTCGACGCACGATCAACACCAGGCTGACTGCCAACTTGCGACGCAAGGGAACGCTCGAAGTGCTCGCCGGCCTGGCCGCGGCGCGGAAAAACTCCGATGAGTCACGAACGGTCCTGGCGGCTGCCGAAAAGGCTCTCGCACCGGTCGCGGCCGAATACGGCAAGGCGGGCACCGTACTGGGTACGGCGAAGAAGGAAGCCGCCACGGCCGCTACGGCCCGGAACAAGGCGGCCAGCGAGTTGGCCGGGACCCAGGCGAAGCTGGTGAAGTTGCCGGGGCTGACCGAGTCGTTGTCGGTTGCGGCTCAGCAGACCGCCCGAGCACTCAAGACACTGGGCGAGGACAAGGAACTGGCCGTCATCAGCAAGACCCTGGCCGGGCGATCCACCGGGCTGAACAAGGAACTGGCCGATGCGAAGAAGGTCTTGCCCGGCCATCAATCGGCTGCCACGGCAACGGCCAAGCGAGCCGAGGCGGCCAATGTGGCACTCGACGCCGCGACCAAGAGCCACGTTCGGCTCACCGAGCTCAGAGCACCGTTGCTGGCCACGGCCACGGCGGCCCGCGGAAAGTCCGACGCCGCGGAGGGTGCTCTCGACGAGACGCTCGGCAAGTTGTCCCAGTCGTGGTCACG
>CAUZJR010000176.1:0-10338 GCA_963580005.1 Planctomycetota bacterium | reverse complement strand
TCCCCCCGGCGTTCTTGCGGCCGTGCTTCTGGATCTGTTGCCTTGAGATCGGCTGCCGGTAGGCCACCAGCGCCAGCACCTCGAGCTGCTCCTGCGAGAGCTTGACCTCCTTGGGACCCAGCCCGAATACCCGGTTCCTCACCGGCTCGTATTCTTCACGCAACTGCAGCCGGTAGCCGCCTTCGGCCAACCGGATCTCATAGGGCCGAGCCTCGCTGCTGTACAACCCGTTGAGACACTCGATCTCCTCCTCGATCATCGGCGTCCTGGTGTCCGGGCCGACCAGCGAGGCGAGTTTCTTGGCGGTCAGCGGCTTGCCGCCGACAAACAGCGCCGCCTCAACCACCTGCCGTGCCGTCACCCGCGGAGGCTCAGGTGCTGCCGGCTCGTCTAACTCATGAATCGCCTCGGGCCGATCCTCTTCATCCACAACGGGCCAGTCGCCCAGCTCGATACCCGGCCCGATCTCATCCTCGACCGCCTCGTTCGCCTGCAGAGCCTGTATGTAGGCCACCTCGATGTCCGCGTCGAGCCAGCCCGGCTCGGCAGGTTCATGTCCGCCCGTACCGGAATCGGCATCCGGCTGGGGATGAGCCGGGTCGATACGGTATTCGGGATCTGAATCGAAGTCGTCGGACATGGTCGGCGGGAGTATAGGAACTGCGTTGTCATTGGGAGTAGCCGGATTCGCCGGAATTCCCGAGAGAGTCCTCCCCGGCGATGTCGCCCCCATTCCCGGAGAACTCGCATCACTCTGCAGACATGTGATACGATCACCTGACGGACCCCGCTTCACGGTCCATTTCCACCCGTTGCCGGACACCGAATCACCATGAAACGGACGACTCACGCACTGCTTCTGCTGTTGGCCATCACCTGGACCACCGGATCCGTCCAGGCCGAGAACTGGCCCGGTTGGCGAGGGCCTCGGGGCGACGGCACCAGTGCCAGTCAATCGGTGCCGATTTCCTGGGACGCCACGACGGGCAAGAACCTGCTGTGGAAGACACCGCTGTCGTCCACCGGACATTCGTCTCCGATCATCCACGGCAACCGCGCCTACATCGTCGGCTGCATCAACGCCAAGCAGCAGCGAACCCTCTCGGCCCTCGACGCTCACACCGGCAAGCTGATCTGGGAACGAGTCGTACTCGCCTCGCCCCTGGAATCCAAGCACAACCTCAACAGCTACGCCTCCGGCACACCGGTCACCGACGGCAAGACGATCTACGTGTCGTTCCTGGAAGTGGGCTCCAAGAAAGTCTCGGCACCCAATGTCGGCAGCAAGCGGAAGATCACTCCCGGCCGCATGGTCGTGGCCGCCTACGACGCCTCGGGCAAGAAACTCTGGGCCGTCCGGCCCGGCGACTTCGTCAGCGCCCACGGCTTCTGCAGCAGCCCGGTGATCTACGAGGACCTGCTGATCGTCAACGGTGACCACGACGGCAAGAGCTACATGCTGGCGCTGGACCGGGCGAGCGGAAAGACGGTCTGGAAGACCGGTCGCAAGTACGGCATCCGCAGCTACGTCACGCCGCTGATCCGCAAGATCGACGGACGTACACAAATGGTCGTCTCGGGCAGCCAGCACATCACCAGCTTCAACCCCCGCACGGGCAAGCCGTACTGGATCATCGAGGGTCCCACCGAGCAGTTCGTGGCCTCGATGGTCTACGACGGCAACCTGTTCTTCATGGCCTGTGGCTACCCGACCTATCACGTGATGGGCATCAATCCTCGAGGCAACGGCGACGTCACCAAGTCGCACGTCACCTGGCACTCACGCGGCGCCAAGTGCTACGTGCCCAGCCCGGTGATCGTCAAGAACTACCTGCTGGTCGCCGACGACCGCGGCACCGGGAACTGTTTCGATGCCAAGACGGGTGATCGCCTGTGGCAGGGCCGACTCGGCCGTCACTACAGCGGATCACTGGTCACCGCTCGCGGACTGGCCTTCTTCATCGCCGATGACGGAGTCACCAAGGCGATCAAGCCCGGCAAGACGCTCGAGGTTGTCGCCGAGAACAAGCTGGGCGAGTTCACATACGCCTCGCCCGCGATCGCTCATGACCGCTTCTACATCCGAGGCACCAAGCACCTCTTCTGCATCGGAACCGAGTCGGCGGCGGGCAAGTGAGCCGCCGCCTGCTGATCGCGCTGGCACTGCTGGGTCCGGTCGCCGGCGGAGCCGACGACACACCGGGTCCCCAGGCCGGCAAGATCCCGCCCGAACAGGCGGAGTTCTTCGAGCGGGAGGTGCGGCCACTGCTGGTCAAGCACTGTTTCGAATGCCATTCGGCCAAATCGAAACCCCTGCAGGGAGGCCTGCGGCTCGACACTCGTGCCGCGACCCGCAAGGGAGGCGAGTCGGGAGCCGTGGTGGTGCCGGGCAAGCCCGAACAGAGCCTGCTGATCGACGCGGTCCGCCACGACGGCATCAAGATGCCTCCCAAGAAAAAGCTGCTGCCTCGAGAAATCCGCGTCTTCGAGCGATGGGTCAAGCTGGGTGCCCCCGACCCGCGAATCGGTGGTCCCTCGATTTCCGCCGTGGCACCGGACAGCCCCGAGGCTCGGGCCTGGTGGGCCTTCCGACCCTTCCGCTCCCATGTGCCCAACCCGCCCGGCGATTCCTGGTCGCGAAACCGCATCGACCGCTTCGTGCTCGATCGGCTCCGGCTCGGCAAGTTGCCCCATTCGCCCGCCGCCGACCGCCGCACCCTGATTCGCCGCCTCAACTTCGACCTCAACGGCCTGGCACCTTCACCCGAGGACGTCGACCGCTTTGTCGCCGATACCGCTCCCGGTTCCTACGACCGACTCGTCGCTCGCCTGATCGCCTCGCCGGCCTACGGCGAACACTGGGGCCGCTTCTGGCTCGACAAGGCTCGCTATGCCGACGCCTTGCCCGGCTTCGAGGCCAGTACGGCCAACCCGTGGCGGTACCGCGACTGGGTCGTCGACGCGCTGAACGCCGACACCGGTTACGACGACTTCGTCGCCAGGCAACTCGCCACGGACCTGATCGACGAAACCGGGCCCGACGACCTCGCCGCACTGGGCTTCTTCGGACTCAGCCCCACCTACTGGAAAGAACTCAAGCTCGACATCAGCCTCGTTCGGGAAACCGTCGCCAAGGAACTCGAGGAACGCGTCGATGTCTTCAGCCGGACATTCCTGGGATTGACCCTGGCCTGCTCGAGATGTCACGACCACAAGTTCGACCCGATCTCCAACCGCGACTACTACGCCATCGGGGGTGTGCTGATGAGCAGCCGGCCGGTCGATCGGCCGCTGGCCGACAACGACGTCTGGTTGCCGATCCGCAAGGCTCGCGAAGAGGTCCGCAACCTGACCGTCAGCCTGGCCAAGATGAGGGAACAGTTGCCCAAGACCGAGGCGAACAAGCAGCGGTTCAAGGAGATCGACGAGAAGATCAAGCGGATCAGGAAATCGGCCGAGTTCGCCTCGAGCACCGTCATGGTGCGGGCGGTCGAGGAGGCCAGTATCCATGTCGTCCCCGACGGACCGGCTCGGAACCGGATCGAGTTCCGACACCGACAACCTCGCGACCTGCACATCCACATCCGGGGCAACCCGATGAGGAAGGGGCCACTGGTGCCTCGCCGGTTCCTCGAAGTCTTGACCACCGGAAAACTCAGGCCCTTCCAAAACGGCAGCGGACGACTCGAACTGGCCCGGGCACTCTTCGACGACGGACATCCCCTGGTCGCACGAGTGATCGTCAACCGCGTCTGGGAACAGCACTTTGGCCATGGCCTGGTCCGAACACCCAGCAACTTCGGCACCCAGGGCCAACTGCCCTCCCACCCCGGACTGCTCGATGACCTCGCCGCTGGGCTCGTCGCTCACGATTGGTCCCTGAAGTGGCTGCACCGCGAGATCGTGGGGTCTGCGACGTATCGGCAGTCGAGCCACAACCGGGCCGACGGCCAGGCCGCCGATCCCGACAACCGACTGCTGTGGCGATTCAGCCCCCGGCGGCTGGCGATCGAACCGTGGAGAGATGCGATGCTGCAGGTCACCGACTCGCTCGACCGACGACTCGGCGGACCCGCCGGTGATCTCGCCAACGACAAGAACTCGCGCCGAACCCTCTACGGAAAAATCGACCGCAAAACTCTCTCGGTCATCCTCAAGATGCACGACTTCCCCGACCCCGGCGCGCACAGCCCGCATCGCAAGCCCACTACGACACCCGTCCAGCAGCTCTTCGCCATGAACAGCCCGTTCCTGTTCCGGCAGGCCGACCGGCTGGCCGGCCAGATCTCCGCCACCGGTCAGCAACCGGTGCCCTCGGCAATCCACACCGCCTACCGGGCTCTCTTCCAACGAACGCCTACCGTCGACGAGCTGGCCCTGGGCGAGAGATTCCTGGCGGGTGGCAAATCGGCTGACACCGCAGACACCGCAGCGATCAACTCGCGGTGGTCGCAGTACCTGCACGCGTTGCTGGCCAGCAACGAGTTCCTCTTTGTCGACTGAACCCCGATTCCCAAGGCAGTACCGATTGCAGCACCGATGACAACCGATCATTTCTCATCACCGTCCTCCTCGAACCCGCTCGCTCCGTTCTCGCGTCGCGCCATGATCGGTCGACTGGGAGGCGGCCTGGGTGCCGTGGGAGTCGCCTCGGCCCTCTCGGCCGACGAAGCACCCTCGCACTACGGCGGAAAAGCCAAGCGGGTGATCCAGCTGTTCATGAACGGTGGCCCCTACCAGGGCGACCTGTTCGACCCCAAGCCGGCACTCAAAAAGTTCGAAGGCCAGCGTCCCGATGGAGCGACGTTGCGGACCGAACGGATCACCGCAGGCCTGTTGCCCTCGATCCGGAAATTCGCACCTCGAGGCAACAGCGGCGTGGTGGTCAGTGACCTGCTGCCGGAAATCTCCCGGGTCATCGACGAAATCTGCGTGCTCAAGGGTTGCCACTCCGACAACCCCAACCACAACCCGGCCATGTTCCTGATGAACTGCGGCGCCCTGACCTCGGCGGTGCCCAGCGTCGGCAGTTGGATCAGTTACGGGCTGGGCACCGAAAACCGCAACCTGCCCTCCTACGTCGTGCTCGCCACCGGGTACCCGGTCGAAGCGCCTCTGACCTGGACCAGTGCCTTCCTGCCCAACCACCACCAGGGCACCCACATCAACCACACCGATCTCTCGCCCGGCAAGATCATCCCCTTCCTCCGCAACTCGCGCTACGACCGCAAGGTGCAACGACGACAGCTCGACCTGCTCGGACAACTCAATCGGAAACATCTCGAGCAGCGAGGCGGAGGCGACCCACTGGCGTCTCGGATCGAGTCGATGGAGACGGCGTTCCGGATGCAGTTCGAAGCCACCGAAGCCTTCAATCTCGAGCAGGAAAGCAAGCAAACCCGGCAGGCCTACGGCACCGGCAAGTTCGCCAACGGCTGCCTGCTGGCCCGGCGGTTGTGCGAACGAGGTGTTCGCTACGTGCAGTTGTACTACGACGGCGGACAGCCCTGGGACACTCACAACAACCACAACGAACGGATGGTCACCCTGACCCGCAACGTCGATCGTCCGATCGCATCGCTACTGGCCGACCTGAAACAGCGAGGACTGCTCGAGGACACTCTTGTGGTCTGGGGAGGCGAGTTTGGTCGGACACCGGTTTCGGAAAACGGCAACGGCCGCGACCACAATCACCACGGCTTCACGATGTGGATGGCCGGGGGAGGCGTGCGGGGCGGAATGACCTACGGAGAAACCGACGACTTCGGTTTCAAGGCCGTCACCGACACCATGCACATCCACGACGTGCACGCCACGATGCTGCACCTGCTGGGAATCGACCACACCCGGCTGACCTACCGCTACGCCGGCCGTGACTTCCGGCTGACAGATGTCCATGGCCGAGTTGTCAATGAGATCCTCGCCTGACTGGAGATGCGGGGGTGGAGGTCCCTCGGGGATGCTTGCCTTGGGTGCTCGAGGTTAGAATCGACCTCATGAGTCGCCTGGTCGTCGTGCTGAGCCTGTTGCTGTTCACGCCCCCACTGCGCGCCGCGGGACCGCAGTTCATTTCCGATATCCGCCCCCTGCTGCAAAAACACTGCAACCGATGCCACGGGGCAGGAAAACAGGAAAGTGGCCTGAGGCTGGATCGGCGGAGGTCGCTGCTGGCCGGAGGTGACTCGGGACTGCCCGCAATCCGGCCCGGTCAGCCCGCCGCCAGCGAGCTGATCAAACGCATCACCAGCCGTGACCCCGATGTGAGGATGCCCCCAAAGGGACCCCGGCTCGACGACCGCTCCGTGAGACTGATTTCCGAGTGGATCCGCCTGGGCGGCGTGATGCCCGACGACGCCGACGACCCGAGGTCGCACTGGTCGTTTCAGCCTCTCAAACATGTGCCTCCGCCCAGGCTCACAGCTGACCACGCCAGGCTCGCACGATCGCCGATCGACCAGTTCATTATCTCTCGGCTGCGGGCCAACCGCCTCGAACTCTCGGAACCGACCGACCGTCGCAGGCTGCTGCGACGGGCTTCACTGGTCATCATCGGACTGCCTCCAACTCCCCAACAGGCCCGGATCTTCCAGGACGACCGACAACCCGGGGCCTGGGAACGAGCCGTCGACAGGTTGCTGGCCAACCCGCACTACGGAGAACGCTGGGCCGGTCACTGGCTCGACGTGGTCCGCTTCGCCGAGACGACCGGGTACGAGACCAATACGAGAATCGGCAACGCCTGGTACTACCGCGACTATGTCATCAGAGCTCTCAACGACGATCGACCCTACGACCGCTTCGTCTTCGACCAGCTCGCCGGAGACACCTCGGGCCAGGACGCCGCCACGGGATTCCTGGTCGCCGGACCCCGCGACACGGTCAAGAGCCCCGACGAACGCCTGACACGGCAGCAGCGGCAGGACGAACTCGACGAGGTGATCACGGCAACCGGTTCGGTGTTCCTGGGTCTGACAATCGGGTGCGCAAGATGTCACAGCCACAAGTTCGACCCCATCCCACAGGCCGACTACTACGCCGTGCAAGCCGTTTTTTCCGGGCTCCGCTATGGCGATCGACGGATCCGTGGCGAGGAAAATGACCGCTGGCAGGCTCGATTGCCGGCAGTCCGCAAACAACTGAAAGAACTCGAGGCACGGCGAGAAGCCCTGAGGAAAGAATTGCGGCTGCGCGAAGCGGTCGACTTTCGGGAGACCACCGAGACGTTTGCCGCGGTCAACTCGAGAGTCTTGCGACTGGCCATTCACGCCACCAACGACGGTGGAGCCCCGAAACTCGACGACCTGGAAGCCTGGACACCGGCGACAACGAGGCGCAAATCGCAGAACGTGGCCTTGGCCGAACTGGGTACGGTGGCCGATTCTTCAAGCTTCGCCATGGCCAACCAGTCGCGGCTGGCAGAGAACCTGATCGACGGATCCCGCAAGCTGAACTTCTTCTGGCAGGCCGCGCGATCGGGACCCGCCTGGGTCACACTCACCTTCGCCAAGCCTGTGACCATCAACCGCGTCGTGCTGAAACCCATGGGAGGCTCGGCGCCGGTCGATTACGACCTCCAGGTCCCCGACGGTCCCGGTGCCTGGCGATCGGTGGCCCACTCGCGAAACCGGACCATCCACCCCGGCGACCGACGTGCCGCGAAGACCATCCGGCTGCAGGACGCCCCCCCCGCAGCAGTCTCACGTCTCCGCAGTCTCGCCGGCCGCGTCGCGTCGACCCAGGCCGAACTCAATCGGCTCGCCGCCGGTCCCCAGGGATTCCTCGGCTCGTTCCAGCCCCCCCAGGCCACCTTTCGGCTCAGACGGGGAGACGTGATGCAACGACTCGAGCCGATTGCCCCAGGCACCCCAGGCCTGCTCGGATCACTCGATCTGGACGCCACCGCGACCGATACCACCCGCCGGGTGGCCCTGGCCCGGTCGATCACCAGCCCCGAGAACCCCCTGGCACCGCGAGTGATCGTCAACCGGATCTGGCAGCACCACTTCGGCACCGGGCTGGTCGACACACCCTCGGACCTCGGCCGCAACGGCACCCGACCCTCTCACCCCAACCTGCTCGACTGGCTGGCCCGGGACCTGGTGCAGCACGGCTGGTCTCTGAAACATGTGCACCGCCGCATCCTGCTCTCGGCCACCTTCTGCCAGTCGTCAACTCCACGGGCCAGGCCGCTGAGCCGGGACGCCGATTCGAGGCTGTTGTGGCGGTTCCCGCCCCGGCGGCTCTCGGCCGAAGCGCTCCGCGACTCGATCCTCGCAGCCAGCGGGCGACTCAACGACCAGATGCACGGCCAGGGCTTCGACTTCTACGACGTGCCCGAGAGCACCTTCGGAGACTACGTGCCGAAGGAGGAATTCGAAGCGGTCGGCTGGCGGCGGATGGTCTACGGGACTCGGATTCGGTTGATGAGACCGGGGATCTTCGGAGCCTTTGATTGCCCCGACGCAGGCCAGATGGCACCAAAGCGGTCACGCTCGACGACACCCATCCAGTCACTCGGCCTGTTCAACAGCCGCTTCGTCAACCGGCAGGCCGAGTTCCTGGCACAGCGAGCCCGGAAGGCGGTCGGAGAAGACGTTGGGCGACAGGTCCAGGCCATGGTCGGCTGGACGCTGGGACGTCGGCCCGAGCCCGAAGAACACTCGGTGCTGCTTGGCCTGGCCCGCGAGTTCGGCGTCGAGCAGGTGGGTCGCGTGCTGATGAATTCCAACGAGTTCGTGTTCCTGGAGTGACCTCACCAGTGCCTTCTCCTCTCGCTTCATCCCAGGCCCTGTCGCTGCTGGATCGTCGTCGCTTCTTCGGCGACACGACGCGAGGCCTGGGCGCGATGGCGCTGGCCGGACTGCTTGACGCTGAGGGTCGGCTGGGCGCAGCACCGGTGAGCAACTCCACCCAGACCACCCGGCCGGCGGCGGCCCGCAGCGGGCATCATGCCGCACGAGCCAGGAACGTGATCGTGGTCTTCTGTGCCGGAGCGTTCAGCCAGGTCGATTCGTTCGACTACAAGCCCGAATTGATCAGGCGAGACGGCCAGCCACTGCCGGGCAACGAACGGCTGGTCACCTTCCAGGGCGAAAATGGCAACCTGCAGCGACCGCTGTGGACGTTTCGGCCACGAGGCGAGTGCGGCAAGATGGTCTCGGACATGGTCCCGCACATCGGAAACCTCTCGGACCAGATCTGCTACCTGCACTCGCTGACGACCAAGACCAACACGCACGGGCCCGGCGAAAACGTGATGTCGACCGGGTTTGTGCCCGATGGGTTCCCCAGCATCGGGGCCTGGTCCAGCTATGCGCTGGGCAGCGAGAGCCAGGACCTGCCCTCGTTCGTCGCAATCGAGGACCCTCGAGGCAACCCGCAGGCGGGGCCGAACAACTGGACCTGCGGATTCCTGCCCGCCGGGTTCCAGGGCACACCGTTCAGCACGACCAAGCCGATCCGATACCTCAAGCGGCCCAACGGAGTCTCAGCCGGTAAGGACCTCGCCGCGCGAGAAGCACTCGGACGACTCAACCGACGCTACGCCGAGCGGTTTCCCGGAGACAGCGAGCTGGTGGCTCGGGTGGCGAGCTACGAGCTGGCTGCCAGGATGCAGCTTTCGGTGCCGAAAGTGACCGACCTGCGATCCGAGACTCCCGAGACCCTGGCGCTGTACGGAGCCGACGACACGCAGAACACCATCAAGGCCCAGTTCGCCCGCAACTGCATCCTGGCCCGACGCCTCGTCGAGCAGGGCGTGCGGTTTGTCCAGCTCTTCAACGGCGCCTACGCCTCCGGAGGACGCCTGAACTGGGACGGACACAACAAGCTCAAGCCCCAGTACGATCACCACTCGGAAATTCTCGATCAACCGGTCGCAGGCCTGTTGATCGACCTGGCCCGACGCGGGATGCTCGAGGACACCGTGCTGGTCTTCTGCACCGAGTTCGGTCGGCTACCGATGTTTCAGCGAGGAACGCTGGGCCGAGACCACAACCCGCGAGGCTTCACCTGCTGGCTGGCCGGAGCAGGGGTCAAGGCACCGTTCAGCTACGGGGCAACCGACGAATTCAGCTTCGCCGCTTCCGAAAATGTGACCACCGTCCACGACTTCCACGCCACGATCCTGCACCTGCTCGGGCTCGATCACCAACAACTCACCTTCTACCACAACGGCCTCGAACGCCGGCTGACCGACGTACACGGCAACGTCCTCACCAAAATCCTCACCTGAAACTCAGGGACTGGCTCTCGTCCGCCCCCGGCGGACAGGTGCCTGTCCCCACCCGCCAGCACACCCGCCAGCACACCCGTCACCCCCCACCCCCCGTCATCCCT
>CAUZJR010000175.1:0-10363 GCA_963580005.1 Planctomycetota bacterium | reverse complement strand
AACAAGATCAAGACACTGACACGCTCCGCCTACGGGTACCGCAACAAGGAATACCTCAGACTCAAGCTCTATGCCTTACACAAGACACGCTTCAGATTGGTCGGCTAATATCGACTTCAACGTGCGCTTGCCGGATGATCCGTTTTTTTGGGTCGCTTGTCGGTCGACTGGGCGAGCAGCCAGGTGTAGAGCTGTGGGTTGTCGTAGGTGGCGTCCCAGCAGTTGTGGCCGAGCTGAGGATAGAGCGTGAAGCGGATCGGGGCCTGCTGGGCCCGGAGGTCCGCGACGGTCTTCTGCAGCGATGCCACCAGGCTCGGCTTGTCCTTGCCGCCGACGGTGACCCAGGTGGGCAGTGACAGGAAGTTCTTGTGATCGATCTTCGCGGTGCCGCAGATCGGCACGATCGCCGAGAATCTTGCTGGGGCCGCGTTGGCCACCGCCCAGGCCCCGGCTCCTCCCATGCTCAACCCCGTCACAGCGGTCCGTTTCTTGTCGACGTTGTAGGTGTCCTGGAGGTGATCGAGTAGCGCGAGCAGTGCCGCGGCGTCGAACTGCCGTCCGGGGCGGACCTGCGGTGAGACGACGATGAAGGGGAAGTCGGGACGTTTGTCGACCAGCTTGGGAGGGCCGTGCATCTTGACCAGCTCGAGATCGTTGCCCCGCTCGCCGGAACCGTGCAGGAACATCAACAGCGGTGACGGCTTGCCCTGGGCCTTGTAGGACCTGGGCAGGAAGACCAGGTACCGGCACGAGTGCCGCTTGTCCTTTTGGCTGCGGAACATCCGGCCGACCTGTTTCCCCGGCGCCGGAGCGTCTTCGGCCAACAGCGATTCGGTTGCCAGCATCGAGGCCAACAGCAATCCCAATCCGGCCGTGATATGTCTCGAGAGTTCTCGCCGTGTCCGCATGTCAATTTTTTCTGCTCAGTCCCAAGAGTCCGGTTCATTCAACGCGGTTGTGTCGCCAAACGCAATATCGAGGATCAGACAGCGTGCTGGCGGGTTGCCCGACAGCTGGGATAGACTGAACCCCTCATCCCGACCTCCCTGGTCCCGCCCCGCCATGTCCGACTCCGAATCCGACTCCAACTCCGAATCCAACGGCTCGGTGCTGGTCGAGTTGCTTGAGCGGGCGCGTAACGGAGACGACGGGGCGCGGGACGAGTTGTTTGACCGCTGCCGAAATTATGTCTCGCTGCTGGCTCGGGTGCACATCGAGAGCTGGCTGCAGGCGAGGGTCGATCCCTCGGACCTGGTCCAGCAGACCCTGTTGGAGGCCTATCGTGGGATGGGCGGGTTCAAGGGCCAGAGCGAGGGCGAGTGGCTGGCGTGGCTCAAGCAGATTCTCAAGAACAACGCCACCGATTACATCCGCCGCTACAAGGGGACGGCCAAGCGGAGGATCCAGCGTGAGGTGTCGATCGAGTCACCTCGGCACGGATCGAGCCAGTTCCGCATGGATCTCTCCGACCCTGGTGACTCGCCCAGCCAGTTGGTCATGCAGTATGAAAACGAGATCCAGTTGGCCGAGGCGGTCAGCCGGCTGGACGAGGATTACCAGGAGGTGATCCTGTTGCGGAATGTGCAGCGGCTGAGTTTCAACGAAGTGGCCCAGCGGATGGACCGTTCGCGGCCGGCCGCCCAGATGCTGTGGCTGAGGGCTCTGAGGAAACTGAAAGCGAACTTGCAGGATGTCGAGGGTGCCTGAGGATCCCGATCCGATCGAGACGCCACACGAGCGGGAACTGGTCGACGCGCTGGATCACCTGGTCGACGCGATGCAGGCCCACGACGAGTCAGCCGGCAGCCAACTGCTGGAGACTCGTCCGGAGCTGGGCGAGTTCATCGATTGCCTATCCCGGCTGGAAGGCCTGCTGCCGGCGGTTGAGGTCTTTGAGTCGACGGGATCTTTGGAGGCCACTGTCGGTCCGGGAGGGGTCGGGGCAACCGGCGAGTCGGGAGCGACCGGGGACCGGGTGGGTGCGAAGATTGGTCGATACGAGTTGATCGAGCGGATTGGCCGGGGTGCGATGGGGGTGGTTTACCTGGCCCGCCAGACGGACCTGGACCGCACGGTGGCGTTGAAGCTGATCAGTCCGGGTCGGGTGGGGGCCACGGCGGACGTGGCGCGGTTTTACAGCGAGGCTCGTGCCGCGGCTCGCTTGCGGCACCCGGGCATCGTGGGGGTCCACGAGGTCGGTGAGTTCGACGGCCAGCACTACATCGCCATGGACTATGTCTCCGGCGGCAGCCTCGCCGAACACCTCCAGGTCCAGTCCGAAGACCTCGGCTCCAGGTCCTCTCAGCCCGACGACTCGATCCTGTTGCTGACCTCCCCGGCGGGCCTGTGGAGGAAGCCGGTTGAGGGGAACCGGGTTGAGCCGGACACGGCGGCCGGTTGGGTGTCGGAGATTGCCCGGGCGGTGTGTTACCTGAACGAGAACGGGATCGTGCATCGGGATCTCAAGCCGGCCAACATCCTGCTCGATCAGGATCAGCGTCCGCTGGTGACCGATTTCGGGTTGGCGCTGGTCACCGGCGACGAGGCGACTGCGACCGGTGGTGGAGCGATCGTGGGGACACCGGCGTACATGTCGCCCGAGCAGGCCAGCGGCCACATCGAGGAGCTCTCACAACGCAGCGACATCTTCAGCCTGGGCGTGATGTTGTACGAGCTGATCACGGGCCGCTCGCCCTTCTGGGTCAAGAACCCGCTGGACACCCTGGTCCGAGTGATCGAGCTGGATCCCGAGCCGCCCACGAAGCTGGAACCGTGGTTGTCTCGCGAGCTCGAGAACATCTGCCTGAAGTGTCTCGAAAAGGACCCTCAGAAGCGTTACCGCACCGCCGGCGAGTTGGCCGATGATCTCGAGCGTTACCTGCGTCGCGAGAACGTCAAGGCTCGTCCCGGGGGCTTCATCCCTCGTCTGAGGCGTTGGGGTCGTCGCCAGCCGGTGCTCGTGGCCCACCTGGTCGCCCTGGGTCTCTCGGCGGCGATCAACCAGGTCGGGTTCCTGGTGGGGGGTGACGTCGAGCATCCGGCCGTTCATGTGCGGGTGATGTCGATCCTGGGCTGCTGGGTGGTGGTCTCGCTTGTGTGCCAGTGGCTGTTGCGTCGTCCGCGGTGGCAGACGGCGGTGCACTTTGCCTGGTGTGCGGCCGACGCCTCGTTGCTGACCGCGGTGCTGGCACAGAACTCGGTCCCCCCGGGCCCGATCCTGGTGGGCTATCCGCTGCTGATTGCCGCTTCGGGCCTGTTCTTCCGAGTCCGCCTGGTCTGGTTCATGACGCTCTCGTGCGTCGTCGGCTACGCCATCCTGCTGGGTGTCCGTCGCCAGCTGTTTGCAGATGTGGCAGTCGCCGAACCTCCCTGGCAGTACCCGGTCATCTTCGCGGTCGTACTGGCGGTGATGGGGACTGTGGTGGCCTACCAGGTCTTCCGAGTACGTGTGCTGAGTCGATATTTCCGGCGTGGCGGTCGCAGCTGAGTTGTGCGGGCTGCTCTCTTGTGGCCGGTGTGATTGATCTTGTTGGGTCACGGATGTTGCCGGTAAGATTCGCCGCTGCCGGAGGCTGATTTCGTACTTCTCGCCTGCTCGTGACATGATCTCTGATCGCATCGCCCGACGCCTGGCCGAGACGGACGTACAGCGGATCGCGGTGATCAAGCCCTCGGCACTGGGCGACGTGGTCCAGTCGCTGCCGGTGCTGGGTGCACTGTCCGAGCGATTCCCCGACGCGCGGATTTCGTGGGTGATCGGCGACTCGATTGCGGAGCTGGTTGCCGATCATCGGCACCTGCACGAGAGCCTGGTGTATCGACGTCGCGGTGGCTGGTCGGCCTGGCGCGGGCTGCTGGGTGAGTTGCGTGAGCGTCGTTTCGACCTGGTCTTCGATCTGCAGGGCCTGTTGCGGACCGGCCTGATGACGCGTGCCACGGGAGCCTCGATCCGCATCGGTCTCGAGTCGGCCCGCGAGGGGTCCGGCTGGGCCTGCCACGGGTTGCTCGAGGACACTGGTCGCGAGGTTCCGGCCCACCGTCGTTACTGGCGGATCGCCGAGTGGTTGGGGCTGGGACATCTTGAGCGGGAGGCCACGATTGCGATCCCGTCTTCGGAGCAGGCCTGGTCGGACGTGATGCTGCGTCGGCTGGGTGACAACGTGGTGGCCCTGCATGCGGGTGCCCGCTGGGAGACGAAGCGGTGGCCGGTGGAACAGTTTGCGGCCGTCGGGGCTCATGCCATTCGCGAACATGGTGCCGCGGTGGTCCTGGTCGGGTCGTCTCACGAGCGGATCGTGGCGGCCCGGTTGAAGGAACTGATCTTGGGCCAGGCGGCGGGCGGCGTGGTCGAGAACCTGGCGGGGCAGACCGGGTTGAAGAAGCTGGCCGCGGTCCTGGGATCGGTCGACGCTCTGGTGACCAATGACAGCGGCCCGATGCACCTGGCCGCGGCGATGGGGACCGGCGTGGTGGGCGTATTTACCTGCACATCGGCCCGCCGTTCGGGGCCACCCGGGGCTCAGCATGTCCTGGTCGAGACCGACGTCTCCTGCGGGGGCAGTTATCACAAGCGGTGTCCGTATCGTGGAGACCGTCACATGGCCTGCCTGCGGGACGTTTCGGCGGCGGAGGCCTGCCTGGGCCTGGACCGGTTGCTGGACGCCGCAAAGCCAGGCGTGCGTCGGGCCGTCGCCTAGCCGACCAGGCGGATCGTTTCTCCGGCGGTCGCCAGGTCGGGCCAGACTCCGCAGACGCTGCCGCACAACAGCGCGGTGCCGAAGGCCGCTTCCTGGTCGTGTTCGGCCAGTACCACCGGCAGGCCGAATCTCCGTTGCAGGCTCTCGATCAGCAACGGATTCTGTCTCAGACCATTGCCCGAACCGACGATTCTCCGGCAGTCACTCGGACGCGCCTCTCCGGCGTTTTCGAAGAACCAGGCGAACCCGTCGGCGATCCCGGTAAGCACCGCCCGGGCGACGTGACCGGGGGTGAAGTTCTCGAACGTGATCCCCTCGAACCGACCCCGTGCCAAGTGGTGTCGCCGTGTGCCTCGGAACAGAGGCTCACAGACCAGTCCGTCCGCGTCGGCCGGGACGGTGGCGGCACATGCGGCGAGCCTCGAGTAGATCTCGTGGGCCGCTGGCTCGTCGCCGAAGGCTCCCAACCAACCGGCGACAGCGCGGTTGACCCAGGCGTACGCGTCGCCTCCGGCCAGTCCGGCTCCGACCAGCATGAAGCGATCGTGAGGAAGGTAGCGTGTGTCCATGTCGTCTTGGCGCTGGAAGGTGTCGATTGGCCAGTTGATCTGCCCGCCGGTGCCCACGTTGATCTGGATCGCCGGTTCGCCCAAGGGCAGGCTGCCGAGCACGGCGGCCTGGTTGTCGCCGATGGCACAGCACACCGGCAGCCCTCTGGGCAGCCCGGTCCGGTCGGCCCAGCCGGGGTCCAGTCCGCCGATCACCGAGCCGCTGGGGACGACCTCGGGCATCCAGTCGGCGGGGATCTCACCGGCGGCCAGCAACGAACTGCTCCAGCGGTCGTCGACCAGATCGTAGACTCCCGAGGCGGCGGCGTTGCTGCGGTCGGTGACGATCGAGCTGTCGGTCATCTCGGCCGCCACCCAGTCGGCCAGGAACGTGGCGCCGCTGGTGGTCTCGGGCACCCTGCCTTTGGCAATCAGCATCGCCAGGGTGACTCCCATGTACCCGGCAGCCGGGCGGGCGCCGGTGGCGGCGAGGTCGGTCTCGGGGCAGGCCAGCCGGAAACGTTCGAGCCAGTTCGAGCCCGACCCCGTCCCCTGGTCAGCACTCACCTGAGACACCTCGTTGGCGCGGCGGTCTTGCCAGGTGATCAACCCTGTCAGCGGTCGGCGGGCCTCATCTCTGAGCAACATGCCGTGCATCTGCCCGGTCAGTCCGAGTCCGGCGGGTGTGCCCGGCAGGTCTCGAGCCAGTTCCGAGAGCACCTCGGCGACAATCCGGCAGATCTCCTCGGGGTCCTGCTCGGCGTGGCCGGCCGGCAGGTCCGGGACCCGGGCGGTGTTGGGACTCTGGACACTGCAGACGATTCGGCCGTCGGGATCGACCGCGATGGCCGCGATCGAGGTGGTGCCGAGATCGAGTGCGAGCGAGAGCTTCATGGGGGAGGGCCGAGTGGGCTGGGCGATGTTGTTCGTCGGGCCAAGGCTTCGTAGAGTGATTCTATCAATTCAGGAACGGGAGCCTCTGCCATGCGATGGACAGCGAAGTTCGGTCTTAGTGTCTGCGTGTTGTCGTTGTCGTTGTCGTTGTCGTTGTCGTTGGCGTGGGTGGGGGGTGTGTCGGAGGCCGGTGATTCGCCCGCGTTCCGGGGGGTCCGGGGAGACGGTCACTCCGACGAGCAGGTTCCTGTGAAGTGGAGTGCTACGAACAACGTCAAGTGGCGGATCGCGCTGCCGTTTCCCGGTCACAGCACGCCGGTCGTGTCCCGGGGCAAGGTCTTTTTGACCTGTTCCAGTCTCAAGGGCAAGCAGCGGGGCCTGTACTGCTACGACCGCGGCACCGGCAAGAAACTCTGGAAGCGGGTCGTCGACTTCTCGACCGTCGAGCCGACTCACAAGACCAACCCCTACGGCGCGTCGTCTCCGGTGACCGATGGCAAGCGAGTGGTCGTCTGGCACGGCTCGGCGGGCTTGTTCTGCTACGACCACTCGGGCGAGCTGCAGTGGATGCTCGATCCCGGCGATGTGACTCATATCTGGGGCTACGGCTCCTCGCCGGTGATCTACAACGACCGGGTCTTCCTGCACCATGGTCCCGGGGTCCAGACATTCATGCTGGCTGTCGGGCTTGAGAGCGGCAAGGTGTTGTGGAAGACGAAAGAGGCCGGTGGTGCCAACGACCGGGACCCGCGGATGGTGGCCTCGTTCAGCACACCGGTCATCGCCCGCGTCGGGGGAACCGACCAGTTGATCTGCAGCATGCCCACCCGTGTCGCTGCCTTCGATCCCGAGACCGGTTCGGTGCTGTGGAGTGTGGCGGGTCTGCCCACAAAACGTGGGGACCTGGTCTACACCTCGCCCCTGATCGCCGGAGACATCGGCATCGCGATGGGAGGATACCAGGGACCTCGGATGGGGTTCCGGCTGGGCGGCAGTGGCGACGTGACCAAGACGCACCGGTTGTGGCGAGTTGAGGCCAAGCAGCCCCAGCGGATCGGATCGGGTGTGGTCGTGGGCGAACACGTCTACATCGCCAACGCCGGGCCGGGGACCGTCGAGTGCATCTCGGTGAAGACCGGTGAGTTGGCCTGGCAGGCCCGTCTGCCCTCGGGCAATGCCTGGGGCTCGACCGTGCGGGCCGGTGATTACCTGTTCGTGACCGACCAGTCGGCGGCGACTCATGTCTTTCGACCGTCGCCGAAGAAGTTCGATCTGGTCTCGAGCAATCGGCTGGGTCCCGAGGAGAAGAGCAATTCGACTCCGGTGTTCTCGGACGGGGAGATTTTCCTGAGGACGAAGTCGGGCCTGTACTGCATCGCGGAAGGCCGCTAGCAGCCCGTCGACGACTGGGAGACTGGGTTTAGGCCTCGCCACGGGCGGCGTCTGACCCCGGCACTTCGCGTTCTTCAACCTGCCGAAGGCGGACTAGAAGCCACTGGTCTATTCGTCGTGGCGGAAGTCCGAGTGGCAAGCGGCACAGGCCTTGGCTGCCTTGAGGTACCGCGTTTTCACGCTGGCCGCGTCGCCCTTTCGCAGTGCGGCCGCGGTGGCCGAGGCGTTGACCTGGAACTGGAGGGCGTACTTCTTCCAGGCCGGCAGCTGGGCCTTCTGCTTGACCTCGTGGGTGTCGGCGGCCACGACGACCCCCAGTAGTGCCATGGTTGCGGCGTTGCGGGCATCGAGTTTCGGGTCGCGCGAGCGTCGCACGGCTCGGCGGAGCCGGCTGTTGCGTGAGTTGAGTTCTTCCATGATGTGGTCGAGCGAGATCAGTCCGGTCCAGGCCTTGCGACGGGTCCCGTTGGGGGCGGCCTGGCCGTCGACGGCTGCCTGAAGGGCCGGGATGGCAGCGAGTGCCTCGGATCGCGACTTGCTGGCGGCGAGCTTCAGGGCCGCAACACGCAAGGTCTGGCCGTGAATCGGCTTCCCGGTATCCGGCGTTTTGGCGGATCGTTTTGCATCGTGCTCGGCAACCGCCTGGCCGATCACCGCCAGCAGGCCGGCGGCTCGAGGCAACTCGTGCTTGGCCGAGTCATTGTAGGACTTGCGGGTTTCCAGCAGCTGCCGGGCCAGGTCCAGTTGGGCGGAGGCCTTTAGGCGGAGGTCGGCCCGGGAGATGACTTGTGAGAGCTTCACAGTGGCTGCGGCCGGCGGCTTGGCCACGGCCGTGGCCAGCCAGGCGACGCCGCCGAGCAGGCAGGTGGTGCACAGGACGCTGGCCAGGGTGAGCCGGTTGGGCAGAGGCATGGGTCTACCTCGGGGGGGCGGTTCGGGGGGGGCAGATGGCAGGCGCGAGTTGTCAGCGAGGTGACGGGTGGGGTCCGGGCTGGGTGGCCCGGGGCTGGTTGACGCGTACCAGCACCACGACTCGGACTCCGTGCACGGTCCATTCCCAGATCGGGTCATCGTACAGGAAGCGTGAGCCTGACGGGTGCACCCGCGGATCCAGCAGCCGTCCCATCCGTGCATACATCACCATGTACTGGGCTTCGGAGGTCCCGACCAGCTGGATGTCGTCGCGGAGGTGTCCCCATTGCTTGAGCATGTGTCGTCCGTAGTGTTCGGGGAAGAACGTCAGCCGGGCCCCTGGTGGCAGGTGTTGTTGCATCGAGTCAATTGCCTCGCGGTTGAACAGTTCCCACCAGTAGCTGACTTCGAACAGCGGGCGGTTGAGTTCGGGCAGAGTGCGTGGCTGTCGGATGGGACGTACGGCTTCGGTGAAGCCACCGACGGTGACGTTGTAATACGAGAGTCCGGCGGGGTGGATCGACGCGTGGGTCCACAGGGCTGCGATCCCCAGTCCGGCGGCAGCGGCCCAGGCCAGGAGTGGCTTCGAATCCGAGAGCCAGCGTCGTCTGAGTCGTTCGAATCCGGCGGCGGCGATGAGTGCG
This sequence comes from Planctomycetota bacterium, assembly GCA_963580005.1. Lineage (GTDB taxonomy): Bacteria > Planctomycetota > Planctomycetia > Planctomycetales > Planctomycetaceae > UBA8437. The sequence continues at coordinate 1,276 of CAUZJR010000175.1, read as the reverse complement.
GCGAAGTAGAAGGCGGGGCGGTACAGCCGGGTGCCATCGTGAGCGGGTGTGCTCGGCAGCATCACCACCAGGGGCAGCACCAGCAGCGCGATCAGCCAGAGACCTTCCAGGGCCGGCGGTGCGTGAGGTGGCGGGAGATCGACGGTGGCTGGTGCGGTTTGAGCCCGGCGGGCCAGGCGGACCGCCAGCTGACGCAGGCCCAGCCCCAGCACCTCGACAGCGATCAGCACCAAGATCCAGGGCGGCGTGGTAACCAGGCTCAGCAGCGGCACGCTGTGCCAGGGGACCGGCACCGGTTCGGTGCCGGGAGCCAGTTCGGCCTGGAAGATGTGTCCGAGGTAGTAGACGTCGATCTTCCAGCCGGCGGGGTCATCGAGCAGCATGTTGATGTAGTCGAGGAATCCTCCAACCGGATTGCCCCACCAGGGCGGCATCAGTGCCAGGGCAGCCAGGGGTGCGACGGTGACCAGGCAGAGTGCGGCCTTGCGGTTCCGTCGAGGCCCACTCAGCAGGCCCCAGGCGATCCAGGCCGGCACGATCAGCCAGAAGGTGGGCTTGGCCATGGCTCCGACTCCGGCGAGCACTCCGAAGGCGATCGGCCAGCGCCAGGAGCGGCCGCCGCCAGCCTCGTCGCGGCTGCCGCTGCGGCTGCGCCAGAGTGCCCAGCAGGCGAGGACCTGGAACGAAGCCACCAGCGGATCGATGCTCATCAACAGCGCCTGGGTCCAGACCCGGGGCATGCCGACCAGTGCGATGACCGCGACGGTGGCCGCCTGCGGCGAGAGTTCCTCGCGGATCCACGAGAAGACGACTCCGCAGGTGACCGCCAGCACCACGAGGTTTCCCCAGCGGTAGGAGTGTGGTGGCGAGTCGAACAGTCCGAGGGTGTAGTGGCCGAGTGATCCGAGGAGGCTGACCAGCGGCAGGTTCTTGCTCTCGGGCCGTGCCCAGTACCAGCCCTCGGCCATGCGGTCTTTGTCGAATGCGGCTGAGGGTCCCTGGGTGAAGAGGTCGGCGAACCAGGCGTGGAGTCTCTGGCTGTTGTCGATGTAGCGGGGTTCGTCGGTGGTGAATCCCACGTCTCGGGCGGCGTAGGCTGCGGCGACCAGGCACACGAGTGCCACGGCGAGTGGAGCCAGTCGGCGGGGCCAGTTGTCGGGCCGGGCATCGGGCCGGGGCGGATCGGTCGAGGGGGTGATGGCGTCACCGGGCGCGGTCACGACGAGGGCTCCGGGTCAACCGGGTCAACCGGGGCAACCGGGTCAACCGGGGCGTC
>CAUZJR010000174.1:0-10369 GCA_963580005.1 Planctomycetota bacterium | reverse complement strand
GAGTCTGACGCTCGTCGAAGTAGTTCACGTTGCCCAGCTGCTTGGCCAACAGCAGGATCCGACAATACGCGTCCAGGATCTCCGTCTTCCAGTAGGCATCGACCAGGTCCTTGCCAAAAGTGACCGTACCGTGGCTGGCCAGGATGATCGTATTGGTCCCCTCCAGGAACGGGATCACCGTGTCAGCAAACGTCTGGCCGCCAGGAGTCTCGTAAGGCGCCAGAGGCACCTCGCCCATGAAGACCTCGACCTCGGGCAGCACACACTGAGGGATCGGCTCGCCGGCCACTGCGAAGGCGGTGGCATGAGGCGGATGGCAGTGGACGACGGCCCTCACGTCGGGACGATGCTTCATGATCGTCAGGTGCAACAGCACCTCGCTGGTCCGCTTGCGGCGACCGGCAATCTGATTGCCCTCCAGGTCCACCGCACAGATGTCCTCGGGCTCCATGAAACCCTTGCAGATCATCGTCGGAGAACACAGCACCTCGTTCTCACCCACGCGGATCGAGATGTTCCCGTCATTGGCCGCGGCAAATCCCTTGTCGTAGACCCGACGGCCGATCTCGCAGATCTCCTGCTTCAACTCCCGATCGTGGATCCCTCGTCCCCAGTGATTCTCGCTCATCGTATTCCCTGTCCTTTCGCGTGTTGTCTCTTCGTGAATGCTGGCCGGGTTGTGTGTCCCGGAAATGAAACGGGTCAGGCTGCCTGTGAGAGTCGGGTGATCATCCGAGATCGATGTTGTCGAGGATTGCGGCGGTGTAGGCGTCCAGCGGCTTCAATTCGGGCAAGAACGGGTTGGACGCCTCGGGACCCTCGGCCACCGCGATCACAGCCCCGTGCCCGGCATGTTGCTCGTCGTACAGCACCAGCGGCTCGCCGCGGCCGCCAGGCTCTCCGGCCAGGCCGGCACCAGAGAACGGGACGGCGATCAGCCAGGTCGCCCCGTCCAGACTCGGGTGACACGCCGACAGGGTCACGTTGCCAATCACTTCGGCGACACGCATCAGTCGGATCTCCGGTGAGTCGGTTGGTCTACGTTCATCAGGAGCCCGTTTCCGTTTCCGCTGAGCCTCGTTGTGAGGGCCAGTCGGAGGGCACTTGAGGCGGATCGCCGGACAGGCAGGCTTCCACGATCTGGCGAGACCGCCAGGCCCCGGCGGCCAACGGACACACCAGCACCAGGTTGGCTCCCATGCGGCCGATCAAGCGAGTCGCCTCCTGGGCATCCCGCACCACCACCGCACGTACCTCGGGGCGACGATTCGCCAGGCAGGCGAACCGGTGAGGGTCGCTGCAGAGCACCACAACGCCGGAACACCCCGCCGAAGACAACCGCTGGCAGGCACTGCTGAGAGCCGAATCCAGGTTGTCGCACCGCTGAGAATTCATGCCTCGCAAGTCCGAAGCGTCCGAACCGGCCAGCAACACGCTCCAGCCCGAACCCCTCTGAAGGCCAGCCGTTGAATCGGCCCCGTCGACGGTCACGGCCAGTTCGTGTTGAGCAATCACCTCGCGAGCCGAAGGGGTCAGGATCGAATCGGCACCGATCCTCAGCTGACGCGACTCGGGATCCAGGCACTCCACGAGCATCTCGCCGGTCACAACCCGCTCGACACACACCACCTCACCCTCGGCTCCTCCAGCCATCAACGGCACGCCGCCGTCGCCGGCCAAATCGTCCCGCAGCCGACTCTCGACGGCGGCGACGATCTGTTCAATGAGAATCGGGTCGGGAGTCATGTGATGTCGAGTCCGGGGTGAAGAAGTCGAGAACAGTGTCTGGGGTTTCGGGGAAAGGAATCCGGCGGTTGAGCGGTCAGTCGTTGATGATCCCGATGATGGCCCAGCGGGCCGGAGCGTTTTCGGAGCCGAGCATGCGGCGGACCGATCGGCCGTCGCTGGTCAACAGCACCCGGTCGTCCAGGCGACTGCCCACCGCGTCGATGGCCACCATCGGATCTCCCTCGGCGGTCGACCTGGCATCGAGTGGCTGCACCAGGATCAAGCGTTGAGCCTCAAGCGAGGCGTGCTTGACGGTGGCCGTGGTCCGGCCGATGACACGACCCCATCGCATCAGATCATCCTCAGGTCATCGACCATCGTACACCGCCGCTGGCGAGTGAATGTCAGCGGGTTGGTCACACCTTCGCCGGTCGGAGTGGCGATGCTGTACGAGAGGTACCCCTCGCCGCCCAGGCCCAGCCCCGCCATGCTCGGACCGTTCTTGATGAACAGCGTGGTGTTCATCGCCCGACCCATCTCGGTCATCGTGCGGACGTTGCGCGAGTGGATCAGGCTGGTGTGCCCGAAACCGTGCTCCGCCTCCAACGACAACTCGATCCCCTCCGACGCGTCCCGGCAACGCACAAACGGTACGCACGGCATCATCTGCTCCTCGGGTACAAACGGGTTGTCGGTCGAGGTTTCTCCATAAAGGATCTGCGTGCCGACGGGGACCTTGACCCCGATCCGCTCGGCCAACACCTCCGCGTCAGCCCCAACCAACTCGCGGTTCAATTCGTGGTGGCCACCGGCTTCGGCGGGTGCCGAGAACGCCACTGCGGCCAGCTGGTCCATCTGGTCGGTCGAGAGTCGGTAACCGCCGTGGTTCGAGACGGCTTCGAGCAGAGGATCGAAGATCGACTCGACCGCGAAGACCTCCTTCTCGCCAATGCACAACAGGTTGTTGTCGTAGGCGGCTCCCTTGACGATCGAGGCCGCTGCGTTGTCCAGGTCGGCGGTCTCGTCGACGACAACCGGAGGATTCCCCGGGCCGGCTACGATCGCCCGCTTGCGACTGGCCAACGCGGCACGGGCCACGCCCGGACCACCGGTGACCACCAGCAAGCGTACGCCACGGTGCTCGAAGATCTCGCCGGCCGTCTCGAGTGTCGGCTCACTGACGATCGTCACCAGGTTCTCCAGCCCGATCGCATCCTTGATCGCCCGGTTAAACCGCCGGACACCCTCGCAGGCAATCCGGGCACCCGACGGATGAGGGTTCACGACCAGAGTGTTGCCCGATGCCACCATGTTCACCACGTTGCCGGCCAACGTCGGCAACGAATGAGTGACCGGGGTGATCGCACCGATGACGCCAAACGGAGCGTACTCGGTCACGGTCAGGCCGCGGTCGCCGGAAATCGCGTCGCAACGCAAGAACTCGGTGCCGGGTACCAACTTGATGATCTGCAGCTTTTCGATCTTGTGGTCCAGACGCCCGATCCGAGTCTCCTCGAGCTCGGCACGACCCAGCTCGTCGCTCTGAGACGAACAGATGCGGACCACGCAGGCGATCGCCCGGGCCCGGTCCTCGATCGTCCTCTCCTGCAACTGCCGGAACGCCCGCGACGCAGCGTCCACCGCGTCATCGACCTTCGAAAACACGCCCCAGTCCCCGTCGACCGACGGTCCGGCACTGGCCGGAGCACTGGCCGGAGCACTCGAGCGACTGCCCAACTGAGCCAGGACCTCTTCAACCACCGTGCGAACAGCCTTTTCGTTGGCTTGGATCATCGAAATACCTCTATTCTTCAGTTATCTGTCTTGAGTTCGTTCTTGGTCGGGGTTGTGTCGCCCCTGGGCCGCTGCAATCGCTCAAACGTCTTCTGGATTCCGGGTCAACTGGGAACCGTCACGTTGGTGTCCCCCACCTGGACCTGGTCGACAATGCCGATGATGGCGGCGTCGATCGGGAGTTTTTCGGTCTGGGTAGTGAAGCGGGCGCTGGAGCCCTGGACACACAGGACCACCTCGCCCTCGCCGGCACCCACGGTGTCCACGACAATGAATGTGCGACCGGTTGGCTTGAGCTTCGCTCGTGTCTTCTCGTCGACCCGCAACGGCTCGACAATCAACAGCTTCTGCCCGACCATCGATTCCACCTTTTGGCTCGATACGATACTGCCGGTGATTTGTGCCATGAACATCGCCGTCGATCTCCGCAAGCTGTCCAGGTTTCAGGCTCCTGCACCAACCAGCTCGGCCGCCTGCCGAGCCACAATCAGCTCCTCGTTGGTCGGCACCACCCAGGTTGCCACACGGCTCCCCTCCGCGGTGATGTCCGTCTCCCCATCCGCCTCCGCATTGGCACCCTCGTCGATCTCCAACCCGCACCACTGCATGCCCTCGCAGACCGAAGAGCGGATGCCGACGCTGTTTTCTCCAATCCCACCGGTGAAGACGACCATGTCGCTGCCACCAAGGACCGCCATCTGAGATGCCAGGTAGCCGCGGATCGCAGCGACAAAGTGGTCCACCGCCAGCGTCGCCCCCGCATGTCCCTGTGCGGCGGCAGCTTCGAGATCCCTGAGATCCCCGCTGAGACCGCTGAGTCCCAACAGGCCGCTGCGTGAGGCGAGGTCGTCGAGCAGCTCCTCGAGACTCTTGCCGGTGGCCCGCATCAGGACCGGCAACGCAAAGGGATCGAAGTCGCCGACACGGTTGTTGTGAGGCAAACCGCTCTGAGGACTCATGCCCATGCTCGCCGCGCGAGAGACTCCCGCATCAATTGCCGACAGAGAACTGCTGCCGCCCAGGTGACACGAGACCAGCTTCAGGTCCTCTCGACCCGTCAACTCGGCCATCCGCGTCGCGATGTAACGATGACTGGCACCGTGGTAGCCCCAACGCCTGACACCGTGCTGCTGCCACTCCACGGGAACCGCGTAAGCACGCAAAGCGCCGGAAATCGTCTCGTGAAAACCTGTCTCCAGGGCCGCCACCAACGGGATGCCCGGAAACGCACTCTGCAATTGACGCATCGCCGACACATACGGCGGGTTGTGAGCCGGGGCCACCTCCGACAGTGACTCCATTCGCTCAAGCAGCACGTCGTCCACCAGGCGGACTCCCGAAAGATCCGAGGCGAAGACCGCCTTGAACCCGATCGCAGCCACCTCCTCGACACCCGCCAGGCAACCCCGCTCGGGGTCGACCAGGGCGTCCAGGCACAGGCCCACCGCCACGGCATGATCGGCAACCGTCTCGGTCGACTCGACCACATCGGACTCGCCTCCGTCATCCGAAGCGATCTCGATCGATACACGACTGCTCTCTTCCCCGATGCGATCGATCGCACCGCGGGCCAGCTGGTGTTCACCGTCGAGGTCGTACAGCCGAAACTTGAAGCTGGTCGACCCGAGGTTGGCGACGAGGACTTTCATGGTTCGATCCTTCAAACCTCCCAGTACCGGTTTCAGGAAATAAACAACTCGACGAGCCCGTCGGCGGGTCTCGCGATCACGTGAGCGGAGATCAGCTCGCCGACGGCCGAGGCCGCCTCGGCTCCTGCATCCACCGCCGCCTTCACACTGCCGGTGTCACCCTCGACAAACACAGTGATCCAGCCGCCTCCCAAAGTCACGCTGCCCGACAGCGTCACGCTGGCCGCCTTGACCATCGCGTCAGCAGCCTCGATATGAGCCACCACGCCGCGAGTCTCGACCAGTCCAATCGATTCAGTACTCATCGGAATCTCTCTCTTTCAGCCCCCCGTGGGGGCACAGGTGCAACTGCCATTCACTGCCGGCACAGTCCGACCCCAACGTCGCATGACACGAGGCCGTCGACCCTCAGGCCGTTTCCGAGACCAGGTCCAAGAAGCCTGTCCCGAACAGGAGCGGCCCCCGGCAACCGGCACGAAGACCGGCACGAAGACCGACGGCAGGATCAGTCGGAAGTGGGCAATATCGAATCGAGTTCGTCGTGCGGGCGAGGAATCACCTGTACGCTGACCACCTCGCCCACCTTGCTCGCGGCACTCGCGCCCGCGTCAACGGCCGCCTTGACCGCCGCCACGTCGCCAACCAGGAATCCGGTCACCAGGCCGCCACCCACCTGACGCCAACCCCGCATCTCGACGTTGGCCGCCTTCAGACTCGCGTCACACGCTTCGATCAGACCCACAAGGCCCCGCGTTTCGATCATTCCCAGAGCTTCCAGTTTCTTAGCCATCGCTCAACTCTCCTGTTTCTCAATCATGGTGTAATGCCAGCGGCAACATGCCGCTCGACTCGTTGGTTGTTCGATTCCACTGCTACAAAACTTCTCTCGCGTGTTCGGGGTTCGCGGTGACCACCGACCCAGGTCACCCAGTGATGCACTCCGCTCAGGACCCCCCCGGAGAATGACAGGCACAGGACGACGAACGCTCCAGCCGCACATCGCTTGCAGACGAGAGGTTCACCGCGTTGCCCTCGTCGGTGTCGATGTGGACCTCGAGCCGAATCTCCTCGCCGGCCCGCACCACCATCTCCTCCAGAACACTCGTGCAACCGGCCGACTCGACTCGCAACTGCATCGAATCACCGGGCTCGACCCCAAAGTGAGCCAGGTCGGCCGGTCCCATGTGTACATGCCGCATCGCACGGATCAGGCCCGACTCCAACTCGACGGATCCCCGCGGACCGACCAGCAGGCAACCGGGTGTGTCGTGATGATCGCCACTGATTCGGATCGGCAACTCCAGGCCCAGGAAGACGCCGTCGGTCAGAGACAACTCGACCTGGGTCGCTCCGCGGCAAGGACCCAGGACGCGGACACTGGGGAGCATCCGGCGACGAGGACCCACCACGGCGACAGTCTGGTGAGCCGCAAAATAACCCGCTTGGTACAACTCGCGGTCGACCTCCAACTCCGCACCCCGGCCAAACAGCGCCTCCAGGTGCTCCTGCGAGAGATGCACGTGGCGAGCCGATACGTTGACGATCAGAGGATTGGGGGCGCCGTCGTGAGACTCGGGTAAGCCCGAAACCGGTGAGGACTCCGGATCCGAGCCGCGATTCAGGATCTCGCGGACCATCGCCTCGATCTCCGGTCGACCCAGGCCCTCGGGAATCTGTGACATCACGCTCATCGAGACGTCCCCGCCGCTGCGACCGCCGGTTCCGGTTCCGGTTCCGGTTCCGAAAACTCCGAATCAGACACTTCCGACTCGACCACCGTCAGAACCACTCCGGCCGACTCGAGCTTGTCTCGCCACTCGTGACTGATGCCCCCGTCGACGACCAACTGGTCCACGTCTTCCAGTGAACACAGCCTCGCCAAGGCCGCGTGGCCCAGCTTGCCGCTGTCGGTGACCACGATCACCTCCTCAGCCGATGCCATCATCGCCCGCTCGGTTTCCACCAACAGAGCATTGCTGTTGAACAAACCCCGCTCGGTGATGCCACCCACGCTCATGATCAACCGACGAGCATGCACCCGTCCCAGGGCCTCCACCGCCAGTGCACCCAACGCCACACCCGTCTTGGGATAGACGAATCCACCTATCTGGATCAGCTCGATCCGAGGCTGATTCAAGAGCACGTTGACGATCGGCAGCGAATTGGTGATCACCTGAAGAGACTTGCCCTGCAGCTGACGAGCCACCTCAAGCGTCGTCGTCCCACCATCAAGCAACACCGTCTCGCCACTCTCGATCATCTCGACCACAGCTCGAGCCACCAGCTGCTTCTGAGGTCGTGCCCTGTGACGACGGTCGTCAAAGTCCGTCAACGACTCGCCCACGTACGCCGCACCACCTCGTGTCCTCCGAATCTGCCCACTTCGATCAAGACTTTCCAAATCGCGGCGAATCGTGGATTCACTGACGCCCACGGCCGATACCAGGTCCTGCAGCGCAGAAAATCCCTGCATTTCTACGATTTCCAGTATCCGATTCCGCCTCTGATCAACCAGCATCAATCGACCTGATGGGACAATATGACTTCTTATTACCCATATTCACAACCGATACCCCCATGGTCAATCATATTCTGTCAGTTTATGTCATTTTCGAGCGTCTCCAGATATCTGTCATTTCGAGCGAAGCGAGGAATGACAAGTCGCGGATCGGTCAGGCAAGAAACTCGCGGCGATGCACCAGGCCGCTCAGTCGATCAGCAATCGACCGTCTGCGAGCCTCAGGCTGCCGCCGACCATCAGCCGAATCGCCTCGGGGTACGCCTCGCATTCCGCCTCAAACACCCGCGCAGCCAGTTCCTCGGGCGAATCGCCACTGGCGACCGGCACGGTCCGCTGCAAGATGATCGGGCCATGGTCGTACTGGTTGTCGACCAGGTGCACGGTGCAGCCGCTGACCCGCACGCCTCGCTCGATCGCAGCTTCGTGTACGCGGCGACCGTAAAAGCCCTTGCCACAAAACGCGGGGATCAGCGCAGGGTGAATATTGAGCACACGCAGCCCGAAGTCCTCGGGCACGACCACCAGCGACAGGAAGCCGGCGAGCACAACCAGGTCGGCGCCGGCTTCCCGACACACCGCAAAGGCCGCATCGCTCCACTCCGCAGCCGATGCGAATTCGCGCCTCACCAGCACCGTCACCGGCAACCCCGCCTCGGTGGCCCGATCGATCCCCGCCACGGAGTCCCGGTCCGAAACGACCGCCGTGACTTTCGCATCCAGCTCTCCCCGGCCGATCGCTTCGAGCAGGTTGACCAGCGTCCGGCCTCCTCCGGACAGAAACACCGCCAGCCGGACGGGTCGATCAAGAGGTCCCAGCAGGGTCTGCACGTCTAGATCTCCTCAGTCGGTCCATCGGATTGTTCGAATTCCACCCCACCGCCGCTATCCGACTCCCTGTCCCGCTCGCTGCTCGCCTCGCTGCCCCGCTCGCTGCCCTCATCGGTCCACTCGAACGTCTGGGGCACGCTGGCCGTTCGGCTGGTCCGTCGCCGCCGATCCTCGCGGCGGTTCTTCCAGACGAACCATCCCATCGGCAGGCCGAACACGATCAGCCCGACGGCCAGCACGGCCGGCAACGACTTCTCGAGACCCTGTTCCGGTGGCTGAGACCACTCGAGACTCCCGGCGAGCACCAGGGGAGCAAACCGGTAGGCGTCGGCGGCCGGGTAGCCGTACATCTTGAAGAAGTAGCCGCTCCCGGATACTCCGTTGATCACCACCGGCCGGTTTTCCGCCTTCAGTCGTCCGGCCTCCTCGAGCAGGCCGGCGGGGACCGAGGTCGTGACCAGCACGACGGGGTGCTGTTGTCCATCGGAGGTGAACAACCAGACCTCGTACAGCTGCTTGATCCCGTAGGCATTCTCACCGGCAGGCATCTTCACCACCCTGCGGACGTGCCCCCTGAGCGTAATGGGTTTTCCGAGATAGATCTCGGGCTTGTCGACGTTGTTGTACAGGTCCACGAACACCGGAAATTCCTCGATCGGCAGCCGCCGTGTCGCCGGATTCCTCGATGCCCGCCGCCGCCCCACCAGGAACTCCGTAGCCGCACGATCCAGTTCCCCCGGATCCACTCGCCGCACATGATCCAGGACCAGGTAGTACGCCTCGGCCTCCGAAGCCCGGATCCCTCGAGACACCAGGCTGCCATCGGGCACCAGCACCGGCCGAAACACCCCCGGTTCAATCTCCACAGACAGCGGCTCCGACGACCCGGACACCTCCTGAGCCGGCTCACCTCCCCCGCCACCAACCCCGCCACCACCGCGCACTTGGGCGGGCAGGCCCCCGAGTACCGCGGCGGCGATCACGAGACGGAGCATGGCTGATGGGTGGTCAGGCACCTGGGATGGAGCGTGTCGGGCCCGAGCCAGCAGCAGGCGAAACTCGGACGATCGACGCGGGCATCGTAGCGGTCACCGCCTCACCCGACAACGGGCCGCAGAAAGGTCTCGACCTCGATCTACAACTTTGCTAGTTTTCTCGGCCTCGCCCGCCAATCGAAGCACCCCGCTCGAAAGGCTCCCGAGGGCGAACGGCAAGGAGGCCGCTGTGAGCTGGGGACATTCGTCCAAGCCATCGCCGGGGCGTTCATCGGACCAACCGGCCAAACCGGCCGATTCCGCCGGCGACGTGACCGGAGAACTCAAGGTCCAGATCCGCTGGCTGATCCGTCGGGACATGCCCGAGGTGCTGGCGATCGAGCAGTCGAGTTTTCAGCAGCCGTGGACCGAGGAGGACTTCCTCGGATTCCTCCGACAACGCAACTGCATCGGCATGGTCGCCGAGCACAACCAGCAGATCGTCGGATTCATGATCTACGAGCTGCACAAGGCCCGACTGCAATTGCTGAACTTCGCAACCGGTGTCGATTTCCGCAGACTGGGAGTCGGGCAGCAGATGGTCAACAAGCTCGCCGACAAGCTCTCGCAACAACGCCGACAGGAAATCCTGCTGGAAGTTCGCGAATCAAACCTCCACGCTCAACTCTTCTTCAAAGCCCAGGACTTCCAGGCCGTTCGCGTCATGAGGGCTCACTACGACGACACGACCGAGGACGCCTACGTGATGCGATTCCGCATCTACGAGACCGCCGCCGACACGGTCGCCTTCCAGCCCCACAACCGGATCAACTTCTACGACGACGCGGCCTAGTAGCCTGCTGAACAACGCCACG
>CAUZJR010000173.1:0-10371 GCA_963580005.1 Planctomycetota bacterium | reverse complement strand
TGCAGAGGTGCAGGCGGCAGCGACTGGTCCTGGGCCACCGTGTCGTCCAGCAGCCTCGATTCGGCATCCCTCCAGCGGTCTCGCAACGTCTCGGCCAGGTCGATGAGCACATCCTCGTGGACCTTGACCCCGTCGGCCAATCGAGCCTCCAGGTCCGCTCGCAACTCGCCCTCCAGAGACGCCAGCACCTCGCCGCCGAATTCCTCGGGCAATTCAGCAAGAATCACCGCGGCCACCTGGGGATGTTCTTCCGCCAGCCAACCGGCCAGAAACGACGGTTCGGCGTTGACCAGGAACGCCAGCCGCCCGCCCGACGATTCTCGGCTCCGCCCGGCGTCCTGCTCGGCCGCATCGGCAACAGGCTCTTCCTCTGCCACCTCCGCAGGCGTCTCGTCCGCGACCGGACCCGGTTCGGTGTCGACCTCGGCATCGACTTCCTCCTCGTCTGCCGTCTCGGGGGAAACCTCAGCCGCATCGTCGATCCATGTTGAGAGCAATTGTTCGTGGTCGAGCACGTCGGCCACCGGGTCGCGGCGTCGCAGCGACGTGACGATCAGTACCAGGCCGACCAGGCTCGAGCAGGCAATCAGAGGAATCAGCCAGGCGGGCTGGTTCGTCGCTGCGGACTGCTCGACACGAGGCGCAGCGGTGGGCGTTTCGGGTTGCTGACCCCTGGGAACCACGTGTGCGACAGCCGCGGTGGGCGGCGGCAGAGCGGGCGAAGAATCGATGAGTGCCGACTGGTTGAAGATGACCACGTCCTGGGCCGCGAGATCGGGAACTCCACCGGCGACCACCTGCCTGAGCGTTTCGATCTGGTCGTCGGTCAGTTGAATGCCCTGGCGAGGCTTGATGCCGATGGTGGCCGTGACGCGCCGGCCCCGGGATCCGAACGAACGAGGAGCCCTCGAGCGAGCCAGCAGGACCTGCACCTCGGCAATCTCGGGTACCGCCGTCAGCAGCTGCCGGATCTCCTTCCGCAACGCGATCTCACGACCCTGCTCGTATTGTGCCGTGGTGGGAAACGCACCCAGTTGCCCCACCTGGTCCTCCCATCGAGCCGTCCAGGTGCCCTCGGGGGCCGCGTTTCGCTCGAGCGTCGCCAGAGTCCGCTCGACCTGGCTTGCCTTCACCTGCAGGCTGTTGCCCTGGAATCGGTAGCCGTCCAGCCCCGCATCCTTCAGCGCAGTGGCAATCGCACGCGGATCACCGGCAACGGAACTCTCTGATCCCGAACCCTCTGCGGTGCGAGTGACCGAGAGCGTGATCCAGGGATCTGAGTCTTCGGCCGGCCAGGAGGTCCAGGCCCAGCCACCCACGATCGCCAGGGCCGCCAGCACCGCCACGATAGCCCAGTGTCCCCCGGTCAGGCTCTGGACCCGACGGGTCAGCCTGGGGGATGTCGGCCCGAGTCGATCGGTGTCCATGCGACGTCCACGCGGAACGACCCGCAGCGGTCTCCGTCATGCAGACGGATCCCGGTGACGGAATCTGAGAGTGGTGGGAGGGGAGAACCGTGAGAGGCAAGGCGGGAGTGATAGCCCGTTGCTCTCGCCAGTGTCAACCCGGATTCGGAACCACTCAGCGGGTCGGAAACAGCTTCTGCAGCGACGGGGCCGCGCGAGGCTATTTCAGACTCTTGATGTACTCGATCAGCCTCGGCAGACCCCTCGTTGCAGCCGGCTTCTCGTCCACGTCCGCAGCCTGCTCCGCGGCCACAGCCTCCGCCACCTCGGCAACCTCACCGAAGGGCTGTTCCGCAGCGGGCTGCTCGGTCTTGGTCTGCTCGGTCTTGGGCTGCTCGGTCGCCGGTTTCTCGTACCCGGGCTTCTTCAAGGGAGTGCCGCTCTTGGGCGCGCACTCGGCGGCCGGGCGAACGCAACTGCCGTCGCGGACCCGGACCACGTCGATCCGGCAGGCATCCAGGGCCTGCCGGACTTCGCGTCGGACCCTCTTGTCGCAATCGCCCAAGGCCACCTTCAGAGCAGCGATGACTTCCGGAGCGGCACAATCGGGATGCTGCCCGACCTGGTCACCGATCTCGTCGGCCGCCTTGGACCGCACCGATTCGTCGGCATCGTTGAGTGCATAGACGAACGCCACGAGGATCTCGGGGTTCTTCGAGCAATCGTATCCGTCGCCGAGGCGGTGGATCGCGGCACGGCGGTCGCTGGCATAACAGCTGGTCTGTGACTGGAAGATCAACCGGGCGATCGAGATTGCCGCGACCCGCTGCGCCACAGCAGCAGCCTCGGCCGCAGTCTCACACTCGGCAATCGGCTTGGGCGGCTTGGCACATCTCTGGCCCCCCGGCAGCGGCCGGGCGGTCTGTCGCTGGTAGGTGTGCAGAGTCGGCTCGCACGGCTCCTTGACGACCTCCCGCAGCTTCTTGCCCGGTTCGCAATCTGCAACCGCTGTGGCCTTCGGCCCGCATTCGGCTGCCGACTTGCTCTTGCGGAGCCCCAACTGCTCGAGCAGGTTGGTATTAAAACGATCGAACAGGCCGGCCTGCGACGTGGAAAACCCGATCGCGACCAGGACCACCGGCAACACGAATGCCGTGACTTTCATCGAACCACTCCCAACCAACAGAATTCGCCCGGGATTCCTCACTCGTGGGAATCCAACGCCGACACCCCCCTGCCGCACACTTCCGCCGCAGGATCGGTCTGGTTCGAGTTATCGGCCTAAAGCGAACAACCGCTTGAAAGCCCACAGCCGGAACTCCGGTTGTAACGGTTATTCCAATGACAACAGGTACTGCCCGTACCCGTTCGCGGCCATCGGTTCGGCCAATCGCCTCAGTTGCTCCGAGTCGATCCACCCCATCCGCCAGGCAATCTCCTCGACACAGGCAATCTTCAGCCCCTGCCGGGCCTCGAGCATGCTGACGAACATCCCGGCCTCGAGCAGAGTTTCATGGGTGCCGGTGTCCAGCCACGCGGTACCCCGACCCAGCGTCTCGACCTGCAGTTCACCTCGCTCGAGATACACGCGATTGACGTCGGTGATTTCCAGTTCGCCTCGGTCCGAGGGTTCCAGCTGCCGGGCGATCTCGACCACCTGTTCGTCGTAGAAATACAGCCCGGTCACCGCAAAATTGGACTTCGGATGCTCGGGCTTCTCCTCGATGCTGGTCGCCCGTCCCGATTCATCCAGGGAGACGACTCCGTACCGTTCGGGATCTCGCACGTGGTAGGCAAAGACACTGGCCCCCGCATCGCGCCCCGCGGCGCTCTGGAGGTTTCGGCCGAGGTTCTGGCCGTAGAAGATGTTGTCGCCCAGCACCAGGCAACTCGGTCCACCGGCCAGGAACTCCTCGCCGATCAAAAAGGCCTCGGCCAGCCCCTTCGGCTCGGGCTGTTGTGCGTAGGACATCTCGATCCCCCACTGGCTGCCGTCTCCCAGCAGGGCTTCGAAGCGGGGCAGGTCCTGCGGGGTGCTGATCACCAGCACGTCCCTGAGCCCCGCCAGCATCAGCGTCGTCAGCGGGTAGTAGATCATCGGCTTGTCATAGACCGGCAGCAGCTGCTTGCTGACGACCCGAGTGGCCGGAAACAGCCGCGACCCGGCCCCTCCGGCCAGGATGATCCCCTTGCGACCTGCCGGATCAGTCATGACTCGCTCCCCTCGCTTGCCCGTCCATCGTAGTACTCGCGGTACCACTCAACGAACCGACCCACGCCCTCCTCGATCGACGTGCTCGGCCGGAACCCGACATCCCGCTGCAGGTCTCCGATATCAGCATGCGTCTCGGGAACGTCGCCCGGCTGCATCGGCATCATGTTCTTCTGAGCACTCACGCCCAGGCAACTCTCGATCGTCTCGATCAGGTGCATCAACTCGACCGGCTCGTTGTTGCCGATGTTGTAGACCCGGTAAGGAGCACTCGAGCCCGCCGGATCCGGGTGCGTCGGCTGCCAGTCGGGATCCGAAGCGGCCGTGCGATCCAGCGTCCGGATCACTCCCTCGACAATGTCGTCGACGTAAGTGAAGTCGCGGCGCATCTGGCCGTTGTTGAAGACATTGATCGGTCGCCCGGCCAGGATCGCTTCGGTGAACAGGTGCAACGCCATGTCGGGTCGGCCCCACGGCCCGTAGACGGTGAAGAACCTCAGGCCGGTCGTCGGCAGTCCGTAGAGGTGGCTGTAGGTATGAGCCATCAGTTCGTTGGCCTTCTTGGTCGCCGCGTACAGGCTGATCGGGTGGTCGACGTTGTGGTGCACCGAAAAGGGGACCGTACGATTGGAGCCGTAGACCGAGCTCGACGAGGCGTAGGCCAGGTGCTCGATGCCGTTGTGACGACAGCCCTCCAGCACGTTGACAAACCCGACCAGGTTGCTGTCGACGTAGGCATGAGGGTTCTCGATCGAGTATCTCACGCCGGCCTGGGCCGCCAGGTGCACCACGCGTTCGACTCCCGACTCGGCAAACACCCGCTCGATCGCCGGGCGATCGGCCACGTCCAGTCGATGGCAGCAGAACCCGTCGCGCGACTCGAGCCGCGCCAGGCGGTCTTCCTTGAGCCTGACGTCGTAGTAGTCGTTGAGGTTGTCGACGGCGACCACCTCGTCGCCTCGATCCAGCAACCGACCCGCCACATGGCTGCCGATGAACCCAGCCGCCCCGGTGACCAGCACCCTGCTCATGCTTCGGCCTCCATCCTGTCTCGAAACGACTCGATCGTCCGGCCCAACCCGATCTCCAGGTCCGTCGTCGGCTCCCAGTTCAGCCAGTCGCGTGCCCGCGTGATGTCCGGGCACCTCCGCTTGGGATCGTCCTCGGGCAGATCGACGTGCACGATCTCCGAAGCCGACCCCGTCAGGTTCCGGATCGTCTCGGCCGTCTCGCCGATCGTGACTTCCGAGGGATTGCCCAGGTTGACCGGCCCGGTCTCATCACAGTCCATCATCCGCATCAACCCCTCGACTAGGTCGTCGACGAAACAGAACGAGCGGGTCTGGTCCCCCTCGCCATAGATCGTCAGAGGTTCACCGGCCAGGGCCTGGCGGATGAAGTTCGAGATGACTCGGCCGTCGTGTGGGTCCATCCGCGGTCCGTAGGTGTTGAAGATCCTCACGATGCGGATCTCCAGGCCATGCTCGACGTGGTAGTTCATGCACAGCGACTCGGCCACCCGCTTGCCCTCGTCGTAGCAGCTACGAGGACCCAGCGGGTTGACGTGGCCCCAGTAGTCCTCGGTCTGAGGATGCACCTGGGGGTCGCCGTAGACCTCGGACGTCGAGGTGTGCAGCAACCGGGCCTGGCACCGCTTGGCCAGGCCGAGCACGTTGACCATGCCGACCGTCGAGGTCTTGATCGTCTTGATCGGGTTGAACTGGTAGGCCACCGGCGACGCGGGACAGGCCAGGTTGTAGACCTGCTCGGCATCCACGAATAATGGCTGGACGATGTCGTGTTCGAGAAGCTGGAACCTCGGATGGCCGATCAGTGACGCGACGTTCTCCTCGCGGCCAGTGAAAAAGTTGTCGACGCAGGTCACGTCGTCGCCACGCTCGATCAGCCGGTCACAGAGATGACTGCCCAGGAACCCGGCGCCACCGGTGACGAGAATCGCGGCCATCGTGCGGGTGTATCCAGCTGGGGCCGGGTGGGGCGGGACGAAAGGCGAAACGGGAGGTCAGATTTGACTGTAGGTCAAAGTCACTCGGCGAGGCAAGACGCAACACTTGCTCACGCCGGGCCGCTTCCGGTGGCCGAATTCGCCAGCAGCCAGGCGACGGTCTCTTCGAGACCCTCACGCAATGTGACCCGCGGTCGCCACCCCAGCAGCTGTGCCGCGGCAGAGGGATCGAGCAGGCTGTGACGGATGTCACCGGCCCGAGCCGGCTCGTGCCCGGGCGGCTCGATCTCAAGACAGTCTCGACCCATTCGCTCCGCGACCAGTTCACTCAGCATCTCGGCCAGCACATTGATATCGATCGCTTCACCCGAGCAGACATTGATTTCCGGGCACTGGCCTTTTTGAGCCATCTCCAGCGCGGCCAGGTTGGCCCGCGCGACGTCGCCGGCGTAGACGAAATCGCGAGTCTGCAGTCCGTCGCCGAAGATCCTCAGGCGGGTACCCGCCTCGAGATCGCGGCAGAAGGCGGCCACCACGCCCGCCTCACCTTCGAGACTCTGGCGAGGCCCATAGACGTTGCTGTACCGCAGGCTCACCGCGGCCAGCCCCCATTCGGCCGCCGCCCACCCCAGGTACCGTTCGCCCATCCACTTGGCGATCCCGTAAGGAGAAATCGGCGTCGCCGGGGTCGATTCATCGGCCGCCTCGGACGTCTCGCCGTACAGGGCTCCGCCCGAGGAGGCGAATACGAACCGGTCGGCACCCACGCGAACCGCCTCGGCGATCACGTTGAGCATCCCCACGATATTGATCTCGGCGTCGGCAGCCGGGTCGTTGACCGAACGGCCTACCGAGACCTGGGCCGCGTGATGGCAGACCGCCTCGGGCCGTGACCCCTCAAACGCCGCAGCCAGGGCCGTCCTGTCGCGAATGTCCGCCTCGAAAACCGGTACCCCCTCGGGCAGGTTCTCGCGGCTTCCGCTCGAGAGGTCATCGACGACAGAAGGTTCGTGGCCGGAGGCCAGCAGCGCATCGACAATGTGACTACCGAGGAACCCGGCACCGCCTGTCACAAGCACTCGCATCCGCCCACCTCTTTCTGGCCCACCCAAGACCGACTCGCGTCTCGATCTAGGTTAGACTGCCGCTGACCTCTGTCACAACAACTTGCTCCGTAACCGAATCCGCCAGGATTCCGACGCGGGCCAAGCCGGGGCGTCCCGATCCTCACGAATTCGGCTACGGAGACTCACTCGATGATCCATCCGCGAGTCCTGCTTCCTTTATTGGTGGTCATCACGGCAACGCTGCCCGGTTCGCCCCCTTCCGAGCCGGCCGAGCGGCAGGAAACCACGCCCGGCCCGATCACCGCGACCTTTTCGATCGTGGCGGTCGATCCCGAGACGGGGGAATGCGGAGCGGCGGTGGCCAGCAAGTACCCGGCCGTCGGCAAGGTTGTGCCCTACGTAAAGGCTGATGTCGGAGCCTTCTGCACTCAGCACTACCACCACCCGCCCTGGGGTCCGCAGGCCTTGAAGGCACTCGGCGAGGGTCTGGCACCCGAGGCGGTACTCGGCAAGCTGCTGTCCGAGGACCCTCGTCGAGAACTCAGGCAACTGGCGATCATCGACATGAGTGGCCGAGTGGCCAACCACAACCCCTCGGCCGCCCCGGCCCGCAGCCGTTACTGGGGTGCCCAGTCGGGTCGATTCTATTCGTGCCAGGGCAACACGCTGGCCGGTCGCAAGGTGATCGCCGAGATGGCCCGGGCCTACGAATCGACCAAGGGCAGCCTGGCCGATCGACTGATGGCAGCCCTGATCGCCGGGGACTGTGCCGGAGGCGACCATCGCGGTCGGCTGGCAGCGGGAATCAAGGTCGCCAAACGGGGCAAGCCCGGGACGTGGTTCCAGTTGCATGTCGACAAGAGCGACGACGCGGTGGTCGAGTTGCTCAAGAAGTACGTGGCGACGCGGCACGAGGCCAAGGGGTCCTGGAAAGGCGGCCAGGCCCCGTTTCGGCATCCGTGCCCCGATCGGCCAAAGCTGAAAAAGCCGTAGCGTCGACGAAAGAGCCTGTTGAAGGACCGGCGGAGGGCCGGTAGGCTGGCGAATCCGGCAGAGCGACAGGGAGGGGTTCGCTCGTGACAGCAAGGACGCCGATGGCTTCGACCCGAGTGTTTCTCGACTGGGACCGGCCCGCGTTGCCCGCGGCTGTCGATTGGCTCGCCAACCAGTACACCGATGACGGTGTACTGGACCTCTCGGAACAACTGCTGGTGCTGCCCGGAGCCCGAGCCGGCCGCCGGCTGCTCGAATTGCTCGTCGACCATGCGTCCGAGAAGTCGCTCCGGCTCGTCCCACCCAGCACGCTCACCGTCGGTTCGCTCCCCGAACAACTCTACGTCTCACAAAAGCCCTTCGCCGACGACCTGGTGCAACGGTGTGCCTGGGTCGCGGCGTTGCAGCAGACCTCACACGATGAACTCGGCGACGTCTGCCAGCAGCGACCCGACGACGGCGATCCACGAGGCTGGCTCGAACTGGCCGACCTGCTGCGTCGGCAGCACCGTGAACTGGCCGGCGACGGTCTCGATTTCTCCGACGTGGCCGGTTGCGAGATGCTCGATCCCCTGCCCCGAGAACGTCGCCGGTGGGAGGTGCTGCATGCGATTCAGACCCACTACCTGGGCATCCTCGAACAACTCGAATTCTGGGACATTCAGACGGCCCGGCTGAAGGCCATCGAGTTCGACGAGTGCCACGCCACGGTCGACATCGTGCTGGTGGGCACCGTCGACATCAATCGTTCGATGAGACGCATGCTCGAATCCGAACGCGTCGCCGGACGGGTCACCGCACTGGTGCATGCTCCCAAGAGCCTCGCCGAGCGATTCGACCCGCTGGGCTGCCTGGACCCCGACCACTGGCGACAGCCCGCGGTGTCTCCCGCCGACCACTCGGTCCAGGTCGCCGATCGCCCCGACGACCAGGCCGCCGCCGTCGCCGCCTGGCTCTCACAACTGCCCGGCCCCCTGCAAGCCGATGACCTCACGCTGGGGATCGCCGACGAATCGATGGTCCCGGTCGTCGCACGACAGATGGCCGATTGCCACGTCGAAACCCGCTGGGTCCACGAAGCCGCACTGCCCGAAACCAGGCCCTGGCGATTGCTCGAGGCCATCGCCGACTGCCTCGAGAGCCTCGAGATCGAAGACTCCAGCAACAACACGACCGACGCTACCGAATCACCCGGCGGCACTTCGGTGATCACCATCGGCTATCAACCACTGGCCGAACTCTGGCGGCATCCCGACTTCGATGCCTGGCTGCACGCTCAATTCGAACCCCACCCCATTCCCGACGCCATCATCGCGCTGGACGCGTACCGATCCGAGCATCTTGCCTCAAGGCTGGAACTGCCGCAGCATCCCGACGACGGCTCCGGCGATCCGACCACGCTGCAAACGTCGCTGCACCTGCTGCTGGGCCTGCTGCAACCGCTGTTCGCCCCGGAAGCGGGGTCGCCGCAGAAGCTGCCCAACTGGACGAGTCTGCTGTCGGCTCTGCTGTCGACAATCTACTCGGGTCGGCTGGCCGATCGAGACGACCGCGACGGCCATGTGCTGCTGTCCGCTGCTCATCATGTGCACACGGGGATTGGGCGATTGGGCGAGGTGCCTGAGGAGGTGGCCCTGGAAGTCGACGCGATCGAGGCCATCAGGTTGGCTCTCGAATCGGCCGCCGGCGAGACGATCCCCGCGCGGGCTGAGGCGGATGCGGTCGAGATGGTTGGATGGCTCGAACTGCCACTGGACGATGCACCGATCCTGGCCGTCGTCGGTGTCAACGAGGGCCAGGTCCCCGCCTCGTCCACCTCCGACCTGTTTCTCCCCGACCGGCTCAGGCAACGCCTGGGCATCCTCGACAACACCCGTCGCATCGCCCGCGATGCCTACGCGATGTCGGCATTGACAGCCACGCACGAGCTGCTGCTGCTGGTGGGCGGCCGCCAGAGTGACAGTGGCGACCCGCTGCGTCCCAGCCGCCTGCTGCTGGCTGCCGACGACCCGGGACAACCGGCCCGGGTGCTCCGGCTGCTCGATACCCCGCCGGAAATTCGGGCGGCCCGGCTGCCGGGTGTCTTCGCAACAGGACCACTCGATTCGGAATTCCGCGTGCCGCCACCCACCGCCACCGGTCTCAACCGGGTCGGTGTCACCGCTTTCGGCGACTACCTCAAGTGCCCCTACCGCTTCTATCTGAAGCACGTGCTGAAACTGAGGGCCATCGACGACCAATCCGCGGAACTCACACCACTCTCGTTCGGAAACCTCGCCCACGATGCACTCGACGAATTCGGCAAGTCGGACCTGGCCGAGTCGACCAGTGTCGAGGAGGTGGGTGAGTTCCTGAACCAGGCCGCCTGGCGGTGGGCCTGGCGGCGGCACGGTCCGAATCGGCCCGCGGCGGTTGACGTGCAGGTGGCCCAGCTCAACGACCGACTCGCCGCCTTCGCCCGCTGGCACGTCGCGGCCGTCTCGGACGGCTGGAGGATTGCCTACACCGAGGAATCGATCGGTGAGGGTCGAGTGATTCTCGATACCCCCGCCGGAGGACTCTCGGTCACCGGGCGGATCGACCGCATCGACCGCCACGAGCAAACCGGTCAATGGCGGGTGATCGACTACAAGACCAGCAGCACGGCCAACCCGCCCGAGAAAGTCCATCGCAAGGGGAGCAAGAACGACCGCGAGTGGGTCGACCTGCAGCTGCCGCTGTACCGTC
>CAUZJR010000172.1:0-10384 GCA_963580005.1 Planctomycetota bacterium | reverse complement strand
TGACAGCCAGCGCTGGATCCGTGGATTTCGCGAAAACGACGACAGCGCCGTTGCCGATTTCTGGGCCCGTTACGAAGAGCGGCTCAGACGCTTGGCCGAACGGAATCTCTCGGATCGCATGAAGCGTCGTGTCGACGCCGACGACGTGGTCCAGTCGGCCTTTCGCACGTTCCTCAGGCGCGCCGGGCAGGACGAGTTCGAACTCCGCGATCGCCAGAACCTGTTGTCGCTCTTGACCACGATCACGCTGAACAAGATCCGCCAGAAGGTCCGTCACTTTGCCGCACAAAAGCGTGGCGGAGACAGCGACAGGTACTTCGAGACCATGGCCGACTTGAGTGGCGACCAGCCGACTCCCGACGAACTGGCGGCGTTGCAGGAGATCGAAGACTTGTTGAAGGGTTTCGACGTCGAGCAACAGCAGGTGGTCGACCTGAAACTGCAAAAT
Source organism: Planctomycetota bacterium (assembly GCA_963580005.1). Lineage (GTDB taxonomy): Bacteria > Planctomycetota > Planctomycetia > Planctomycetales > Planctomycetaceae > UBA8437. The sequence continues at coordinate 9,936 of CAUZJR010000172.1, read as the reverse complement.
CACACAAACCTGGAGATCGCCCGACGGATGCAGTGTTCAGAACGCACGGTCCGGCGAATGATCAAACGCGTCGAAAAGATGCTCGAGAAGCTGATTGGTCGAGACGAAGACGACCCGCCGATGGAATAACGCAGCCGGCAGCCCACAGCTCCAATTGACAGGCCTGCCGATTCACCGTCGAGCGGCCCTGCCGCGGAATCGCTCCGTCAACTGGTTTGGCGCAGCACACTACTGCAACTGGTTGAGCAAGCGGGAGGGCATTCTCGAAGACCAATGGTGCTACAAGACCAACAGCCAGAAACAATTCGGACCGGGCATCCAGGCCAAGGAGCGTTTCTGGGAATTGACAGGCTACCGCTTGCCGACGGAGGCCGAGTGGGAATTCGCGTGCCGGGCGGGAACAACCACCGAGTACTTCTTCGGACAGACCGATCGGCTGCTGACGCACTATGCGTGGAACCGGGTCAACAGCGGGCGCAGGACTCGGCCGGTTGCCAGCCTGAAACCCAACGACCTGGGCCTCTTCGATATCCTCGGCAACGTCAACGAGTGGTGCTACGACCTCGACAAACCGTACGCCATCTCCACAGCCACCCTGGACGACACACCCGGTCTCGATCCGGTCGACAACAACAGGTTTCGGATCGTCCGTGGCGGAGCATTCGATTCTCTACCAGCCAGTTGCCGGTCAGCCTTCCGTGGTGACCTCGCGCCGCGAAACTACACGCTGATAATGGGCTTTCGACTGGTCAGGACCATGCCCTCGAAAACCACCGTATCGAAACCCAAGGGGCCCTCGATCGCCGGGATGACACGTTCAGAAGCAGTGACACACCTCGAAAACCTGCTCCAGCAGGAACCCGAAGATGAGCAGATCCAGTCGATGCTGGCACTCTCGGCACACAAGCTCGCAAGCCAATTGGCCGGTCAAAAACAGGAAGAGGAGGCGCTGAAGCGATTCCAGCAGTCAGCCGAGTTGTACAGGGCACTGGGACCCATGAACCTCGAAGGTGCCGAAGGCCTCTTCAACATGGCAAACGACTGGACCACTGCCCTGGCGTCCAAGCTGAAAAACAAGCAGGTGGTCGAAGTCTATACCGAGACCCTGGCCGCCGGGGAACGACTGCAGAAGAACGACCCGCAAGATGCCGATCGCCTCGCAACCATGGGAGTCATACACAGGATGCTGGGCGTGTTCAGTTTCAAGTATGGTCGAGTCGACACCACCGAAGAGGCTCTCAAGAAGTCGCTCCAGCAGGCCACCGTGGCCTCATTCCAGGAACTCACACGGCTGGAACCCAAAAACAGCAGACGGTATGTCGACCTGGCGGTGCAGACTCTTCTTCTTGCCGAGATGTGGGAACACTTGCCGGACAAGACGAAAGCCGAAGCCGCGTTTCGTTCTGCCGAGGATCTCTTCTCGAAGCTGGGAAAGGTGATTGCCGGCAAGTTCATCGGGAATCGGATCGCCATCTCGCGGCTGCGGATTGCCGAACTCTGCCTGCTGAGGGGCGCTCATGCCGAAGCCGTGAAGATGGCCGTGGGAGTTGGCCAGGTCCCGGCCAGTCACGACCCGTGGGGCCAACGATACAGCGCCGCCAGGATGCTGGCACTGGCCAGCGCGGTCGCCTTCAAGGACCCCAAGGTCACACCCGAACAGAGAGTCCAGCTTGCCGACAAATACAGCCTGGCTGCCATGATGATGATCAAGCAGCTCCAGGGACGGAAGTTCTTCGAAACACCCAAGAACGTGAAGAAGTTCCTCGACGACCCCGCCTTCAAGACGATCGAGAATCGCGAGGACTACAAGACGCTGATCCAGTCCTTGGACAAGCCCAAACCCGATGAGAAAAAGACGCCTCGTGACACTGACAAAGTGTCGCCGGACCAGCAGGCTTCGTCGGGTTGCAGGCTGCGACAGGGTTTCAATCTCCGAGCCCGGATCGCCCGGGCGATTTCATGAACGAACAGCACAGAACCAACGAGACACGGCCAACCCCCTTCCTCCAAAAGCCTGCTGCTCATGCCCATCAAACTGAAGTGCCCCAAGTGTGGCGAGTCGTACAAGGTGGCCGACGACCGAGCCGGACGATCGTTCCGATGTCGCAAATGCCAGGGGGCGGTCAAGGTGCCCGTCGACATGTTTGCCGCGACGCTGGACAAGATGGAAATGGAGATGGCCTCGGAGATGGAATCCGAAGGTTCCGCGTTGAGTGTCGATGAACTGATGGCACTCTCGGAGGCGGGTGAGAAGGTCGAGGAGTCCGAACCGGACCAGAGGACCTCTGCCGCTACCGGTCCGCCCTGGCTGGCGATCGTGATCGGGGTAGTCGTGGTGGGCGGGATCGCCGCGGGGCTGGTCGTCTGGTTGAAGTAGGCCGGGCTAGCTTGTCGACGAGCGGCCTGCTGCTGTACTTCGGATCCTGTTGCGCCACTCAACTCAGACCCCACACCCCGTTGCCGGATTCCGCTCATGTCGTCTCTTCAACTGGTCATCATCTCCGCCCCGCCGCCGCCGATGTCCGCTCGTGCCGGAGACGCTTCGGCTGCGACGGTCGTCTCGCCACCGTCTACGCCCTGCTGACCGGGCGGCCGCCTGTCGAAGGAGGCAACCTGCCCGAGCTGATCATGAAGATCCGCGACGAAGAGCCGCAACGGCCCAAGGAATTCCAACTCTCGATCGACGACATGTTCGAGGGCGTGGTGCTGAGAATGCTGGCCAAGCGACCCGAGGACCGATTCCAGGAACCCGCCGACCTGGTCACCGAACTCGAACGCATCGCCATGTTCCAGAACCTCGAGGTCTGACCCAACCCGGGCCCTACACCTCCACCCGCGCCCAGTGCACGTCCAGGCACGATTCGTCGGCACCAGCGTAGTAGGCCAATAGCAGCGAACCGTCGCCCAGCACCGCCACGGTCGGGTGACCGAAACTCCAGGTGCCCATCGCTTCCCAGAACTCGTCGTAGGTTGTCTCGTCCGAGATCCCCTGCTCACCGGCACCACTGCTCGAATAGACCACCAGTTCGTTCTCGGTGTCCCACGTCAGGCCTTCGTCGGCCGAACCGATCAACCTCAACGAACCCGGCTCGTGCCTGTGGACATAGAACGCCAGCAGGCGTCCGTCCTCAAGAGGTATCGGCATCGCGATCTGCCCGGCCAGGCCCATCGATCGAGGTGCCTGCCAGGACAGAGTCTCGGCGTCACCCCACGCCATGTGCATCTCGATGTCCGCCTCCGCCCGGTTGTCGTACGTCCAGTACATCGCCACCGGGCGACCCGTCCGCGGACACACTTTCTGACGCTGGTCGTAGAAGAAAATGTCAGGGTCTTCATCCACCACCTCCACCATCGCCTCGAACGTCACACCATCGGCACTGAAGTGAGCATACGCGCCGTGGAATCGTTCGCGATCAGGTGTGCCCGGATGTGAGAACTCGCTGGTCGCCAACCAGCCGCGGCCCGGCAACCGCATCACCGGTCCACTGAGCACCGCGTCACGCTTCAGCACCTGCCGCTGGCCCCAGGTGCGACCGCCGTCATTCGAATAGTCCTGCAGAATGTGCATCGACGGCATCGCATCCGTCTCGGCGTCTCGCAACACTCCGCTGCCACCGGATCGGTCGACCCAGCCCTCCACGGCCAGCAATCGCCCGTCGTCCAACTCGGCCAACTCCGTCGAACGGATCTCGCCGGCCAGACCCTCGAATGTCGACTCGAACCCCTCGCTGATCACCGACCAGCTGGCACCCTCGTCGGTCGACTCGCACACGACGACGTTGCCGTCGGCCGAGTCCTTGGCCGAGCCACGGCGGAACGAGGCCAGCAGCGTACCGCTGCCCAGACGCAGCAGTGATGTGAACGAGCAGACCCGTAATGGACCCTCGACGGCAGAGGCATCAAAGATCAGGCCGCGATCGACAATCTGCATGGTTGACATCTCGTTTTGTCCGAGCCGTTGATAGCCGAGCCCGTCCGCCTGTGGCGGGCTCGACCGCTCCGGGTTAACCGTCTTCATTCCCAACTCACCAATGCATGATGAATCCCCCATCGACGTTGATCGTCTGGCCGGTGACATTGTGTGCCCGCTTTGAGGACAGGAACACGGCCATGTCGGCAACATCCTCGGGCTGCTGCCACCGCCGCAGCGGGACCACGTTTTCGATCTTCCCAGCCGCCCATTCGTGGTAGTCCAGCTTGGCCTCTTCCGGCTGGCAATCGTTCCACGCCTGCCACACCCCACGGTTCAACGGCGTCTCGATCATCCCCGGACAAATCGTGTTCACGCGGATCCCGTGCCCGGCCAGGTCCTTGGCCACGCACTGGGAAAAGTTGATGTTGGCCGCCTTCGCCGCACTGTAGGGCGGGTCGGTCTGAGACCCGAACTGGCCGGCCACGCTGGCCAGGAACACCATCGTGCCCGATTCCCGCTCGACCATCCCCTCGGCCACCGCATGTGTCACTCGCACCATTCCCATGATGTTCACCTCCAGCGTCCGTGACCAATCTGCAGGCTGCAGGTTGGTGAACGGGTACCCGAAGTGACCCGAACCGATCGCGGCACAGTGGACCAGGTGATCGATCGGACCCAGGGACTCGATGGTCTGCTGCAGGGCTGCGGCAATCGAGTCGTCGTCGGTCACGTCGACCCGGATGCCGATCACCGTCGGACCGCCCCCGGCGGCAAGTTCATCGGCGGTCGTCTGCACAGAGTCGGAAATATCCCAGATCGCCACCTGGACACCCTCGGCCAAAAAACCCGACGCCACAGCACGGCCAATACCACTGGCTCCACCGGTGACGACCGCGACGTGGTTCGAGAGGGCGAGGTCCATGCTGACAGTGACTCGAACAGAACGAACGGTACGAACGCGTATTGTAACCGGTTGCGGGGAAGAGCGGAGTCAGCAGACAGGCACCTCAACCACTGACGCCCGCAGGATTGCGTGAGTCCGCCTGCGGCGGACGGCATGACTTGCCCCGGAGTGTAAACCCCGGCCCCGGGCGGGAGCCACGCTGGGTTTCCCGCAACACCCACCAACACCCAACCCAAAAGGGGATTCATTCCAGAGCCCAGCGTCAGCACGCCCCGATCTCGACGTGGCACCCCGGCGGACTCCGGAATTCTCGGGTTTCACCTACAATGCGGCTTTCCACCCACAGGATCCCGCGATGCAACTCGGCCTGATCAACTCCGCCTGGACCCAGGCCGGTCGCGATACCGCCTGGGGCATCCACAAGACCGCCGAACTCGGATTCGACTCGATCGACATCTTCACCGACCCACTCGACATCGACATCCAGGAACGACGCCTGATCAAGACCGAATGCGACAAGGCCGGACTGCCCATCGTCTCGATCTGCTGCGTCGCCGTCGGGCTCATCGATTTCAACCCCTCCGTCCAACGCTTTCACATCGACCGCTGCCACGCCTTCCTGGACCTCTGCTACGAATACGACGCCGACAACCTGCTGCTGGTGCTGGGCGAGTACATCTGGAACCAGGAAGTGATCCCGCCGCAGGAGCAGTGGCAGGTCGGAGTCGAAAACTGCCGGCAGCTGGCCGAGTACGCCAGTGGCCTGGACCTGAAGATCGCCCTGGAACTCGAGCCCTTCCCGCTGTCCCTGCTGGGCAACGTCGAGAACATGGTCCGCTTCATCGACGACGTCGATCACCCGGCCCTGCAGGCCAACATCGATGTCTCACACCTCTTGCTGGCCAACGTACCGGCCGAGCAACTGCAACTGCTCAAGGGCAAGGCCATCCACGTCCACATCTCCGATTGCGACGGCAAGGTCCACGGTGACCTGCCGCCGGGTCGTGGAGTGGTCGACTTTGGCCCGTATCTCGAAGAGATCGCCAGCCTCGAGATCGACGGGGCGGTGTCGATCGAGCTGGAGTATTCTCCCGAACCGGAGAAGATCGAGGAGTGGGTTCGGGAGGCTTACGAGTCGACCGACCGACTGATGCAGGCGGCAGGACTGCGAGGCTAGTTGTCAACAACCGCCTCGTCCCCTACCCTCGCAGGTTTGACCCAGCCGACGCCATCACACCACAAAAGGCCCCCGATGACCGACCTCAGCACCCCCCATGGTGGTCTCTCTGAACCCGTCTGCCGGATGGTCTCCTCCGAAGAAGCCGAATCGTTCGCGGCCGAAGCTGCCAGCCTGCCCGTGCTGCCCGTCAGCACCGCCGACCTCTCAACCGTCTACCGAATCGGCGACGGCACACTCAGCCCGCTCGTCGGACCGATGAATGAGGACGTCTTCAACCGCGTTCTCGATCAGCAGGTGATCGAGTCTGAAGGTGGCCTGTACGCCTGGACCATCCCGTTGTCCCTGCCAGTATCCTCGGACATCGCCGCCGGACTCGAAGTCGGAGCAACCGTCGCGCTGGCCGGCCCCGATGGCCAGGTGGTCGGAACGCTTTGTGTCGAGAGCATTTTTGAGTGGGACAAGCCCCGTTACATCTCCTCGGTCTACGGCACCGACCGCACCGACCACCCCGGTGGCGACATGGTCCTGGTCCACGACGCCGACTGCACGCACCTGGTCGGCGGTTCGATCCGGGTCCTGCCGGCGACCCCGAATCCCGACTTCGGCCAGTACGTGCTCTCGCCACGGCAAGTCCGCTCGCTGCTCTCGGAAGTCGGCTGGGACGCCGCCGTCGCCTTCCAGACTCGCAACCCACTGCATCGTGCCCACGAGTACGCTCTCGTCTACGCACTCGAATCGCTGCTCAAGGACGGCCGGAACGCCGGTGCCGTGCTGAACCCGCTGATCGGAGAAACCAAGGGCGACGACGTCAACGCGGCCATTCGCATGCAGACCTACGAAAAGCTGATCAGCGATCGGGCGATGGGAGACGGCGACAGCGACGAGGAACTGTGGGGCAATCGAGACGACAGTGTTCCTGACCGAGTCCGATTGCTGGGCCTCGATATCAAGATGTTCTATGGCGGACCGGCCGAAGCCGTGATGCACGCCATCTATCGCCAGAACATGGGCTACTCGCACATCGTCATCGGCCGCAAGCACGCCGATGCCCCGTTCCACGACGGCGACGCCATCTGGGGCGACTTCGATGCCCAGGAAATCTTCGACAGCCTCGCCGGCGAACTGCAGATCCAGCCGATCAACGTCGGATTCGCCGCCTACTACGAATCGCTGGGACGGGTCGACCTGATGCAAAACCACCCCGACGAGAAACCCGTGTTCATCTCGGGCAAGGACGTCCGGGCCACCCTGCAACAGGGCGAGATGGTCGACCCGAGGATCATGCGCGAGAGTACCTCCGAGATCCTCGCCGCAGCCATGGCCACCGCGTCGTAGCTGCGAGCCAGGGACTGGCTCGCCCCGCGGTCCGTCGCAGGCGGATCGAGGGGAGTGCCTGTCCCCTTGCTACCAGCCAGCAATGCCCTCAGGAAAAAAGGGTCGGGCCCCAGGAGACCCAACCATGCGACACTCACTCGCACTGCTGCTCACACTCCTGACACTCAACTGTGCCCCCGCCGATACCCGCCCCAACTTCATCGTCGTCTTCTGCGACGACCTGGGCTACGCCGACATCGGACCCTTCGGCTCAAAGACCCACGACACGCCGGTGCTCGACCGGATGGCCCGCGAGGGCATGAAGCTGACCGACTTCTACTCGACCTGCTCGGTCTGCACCCCCTCGCGATCAAGCCTGATGACCGGCTGCTACCCGCGACGGGTCAACATGCACTGCGACGAAAAGAACCTCTGCGTGCTGTTCCCCGCCGCACGCAAGGGCCTGAACCCCTCCGAAATCACCGTCGCCGAAGTACTCAAGACCCGGGGCTACGCCACGATGGCCATCGGCAAGTGGCACCTGGGCGACCACCCCGACTTCATGCCGACCAACCAGGGCTTCGACCACTACTTCGGTATCCCCTACAGCAACGACATGAACCGCAAGAACGTACCACTGCCCCTGGTCCGTGACCTCACGGTCCTCGCCTCGGGCATTCAGAAAGACTCAACCATCACCAGGCAGTACACCGACGAGGCGGTCAAGTTCATCCACGCCAACAAGTCGAGACCCTTCTTTCTCTACCTGCCCCACACCGCCGTGCACCTGCCGCTGGTGCCCGCCCAGAGATTTCGAGGCAAGTCGCGAGACGGACTCTATGGAGACTGGGTCCAGGAAATCGACTGGTCGATGGGCGAGTTGTTCAAGGCGATCTCCGAGTGCGGGATCGATAAGCAGACACTGGTCCTGTTCACCTCGGACAACGGTTCGGCTCGAGGCCGACAGGGCAGCAACCTGCCGCTGCGAGGTCGCAAGGGGCGGACCGACGAGGGAGGCATGCGGGTGCCGTGTGTCGTCCGCTGGCCGGGGAAGATCCCGGCCGGAACCAGCAGCAAGGACATCACCAGCACACTCGATGTGCTGCCCACCCTCGCTCACCTCGCCGGAGCCAAACCGCCCGGAGATCGCAAGATCGACGGCAAGAACATCTGGCCGATCCTCTCAGGCCAATCTGCAAAGTCCGGAACCGACGCCGGACACAACGCCTTCTACTATTACCAGATGGACCAGCTGCAGGCGGTCCGCTCGGGACCGTGGAAGATGTTCGTCGCCATGAAGACCAAGAAACGGAACTGGGGCAAGCCCGAACCGGCTCAGCCACTCAAACTCTTCAACCTCGTCAGAGACATCCACGAAGACCGGAACGTGGCCAAGGCGAACCCCGAGGTGGTCAAGAGACTGACGGGTCTGATCGAGGCGGCTCGAGCCGACCTCGGCGACACCAATCGACCCGGCAAGGGCCAGCGCAAAGCCGGCTGGGTCAACAAAGCCTCGCCTCGGCTACTCAAACCCACAGCCGAATAACCCTGCCCGGGTCACGACCTAGTTGCCCGATGAAAAACCGGGAGCCTGGGGTCAGACGCCCCGCCTTTTTGCGGGGGGCCTGAACCCTCCGAGTGACGGGCTGCTAATCGTGCTGCGTGAAGTCGACATGGGTTGGATCGGTCACCTTCTTGGATGCCGAGAGAATCTCAACCGAGACCAGCCCTCCGTCGGCGTCGTAGTCGAGAATGGCTCCCGAGGTGTCTTCATCACTCTCGACCACCCGGTGGCCGTCCCTGAAGACGACGACCAGCGAATCCGTTTCGACGTCGTATGCGACCTTCACGACCTGGGCCTCCAGTACTTGTTGATCTTGCCGGTCTTGTAGACAGAGACGATCGCCGGTGGATCGGTTTCGAAATCCACGATGATTCTGAGCAGCCTGACCCGGTTGGCCGGTCCCACCTTGGATTGTAACACGTCGCGCTGAGACGAAAGAACAATTCGCTGCTGTGGTGATCGCATGACCTCCTCAACCTCTTTCACATCGATCTCCCGGCTTCGCATCGACCGTGCCGCATGGCTGCTGAGACGATATCGCGAGATTCCCGCGGGAAGTTCCATCGACTCAGTTCCAGTACGACCGATCCAGCGCCCGGAAGTTGATGGCTTCTGAGAGATGGTCTTCGGCGATCTCTGGTAGGCCCGAGAGGTCGGCGATCGTGCGGGAGACGCGGAGTATCCGGTCGTGAGCCCGCGCCGAGAGTCCCATCTGGTCCATCGCCAGCTTCAGCAACTTCCCCGCCGGATCGCTCAACTTGCAGTGGCTCCGAATCTGACGCGGGGTCATGTTCCCGTTGGTCCGCGTCGCCACCACACCGTCCCGCTCGGTCTCTTCAAACCGCTCAACCTGCACCACCCGTGCCTTCTCGACCTGCTCGGCCATCGACTCGCTGTCGGTCCCCGGCGTGTCATCGGCGAGCTCGTGAAACGACACTCCAGGCACCTCGACATGGATGTCGATCCGATCCAGCAGCGGGCCGCTGATCTTGGACATGTAGCGTTCGATCTGGGACACCCCGCAATGACACTCACGCCGCGGGTCACCACGGAATCCGCAC
>CAUZJR010000171.1:0-10414 GCA_963580005.1 Planctomycetota bacterium | reverse complement strand
GCCCGTCCGACTTCACGTCGTTTCTGAGAGTGTCCCTGAAGGTCGCCGCCGCGTCAGACTGGTCGACCGATTCACCACCCATCGCCCCGCCGCCACCCGGCATGCCACCACCACCCATGCCGCCACCGAAACCACCACCACCACCCATGCTGCCGGCTCCGTCCATCTGCAGCAGGATGCCTTCCGCCGTCGAGGCCTCGGCCGCTTCCTGCGGTGCCTCGAAGTCGGCATCCGCCGCAGACCCGGTGGCGGCGACCGAAGAGTCTGCCCCCGGAGCCATGCGACGCGCCCCCAACGGAGCCATCAGCAGAATCGCCGGCAGGACCAGTCCCAGTATCAACAACGCGCCCACGGCGGTCACCAGGCCAACATAGCGGCGGCGGCGAAAGGCGAGCGTCAGGATCCCGATCCCACCGGCCACGATCACCAGCACGATCAGCCGCGTGAGCAGGTTGTCCGGCGAGAGATTGCTCATCGAATCCCTCATCGCACCCAGCAGGCTGACCTGGTTCAGAGCATCACTGGGAATGAAGCGGCCGTCGGAGGCCACCACCAGGGTCTGCCACGGATGGTGCAGCACCCAGTCCTGTTCGAGCACTTCGATCGGCACCGGATCGCCGGTGCCGCTCTTGAGCGATACCACCGGAGCATTCTGTACCAGTCGATCCGAACCACGGATCTCGTGACCCACCTCCGATCGATAGAACACCTGCAACGTGTGCCGTCCGGCTCCGCGGGCGTCAACCGGCCACCCGACCACGAAGGTCTTGCTCTGAGACTCACCCTGACGCTGGTGGGCCTTGACCGGTCGGCCGTCCACGGTCACCGCCCACAGAGACCTCTGCTCCTCGGATCGACCCCGCAGGTCGACCACCAGGCTCTGGACCCCGGCGGCCGTCAGGTCGAACGAAGCACGGTGCTGCATTTCTCCGGTCCGGGCCAGGATGCTGGTCACCGTGCTGCCGTGACACACGGCCCTTGCCACCGTGCCATGATCGAAGCGAGTCTCGCCCAGGCTGACCTGGTAACCGGGCACCAGGTACCGGTAGGCCTTCACGATCCGCTCGCGAGGCCGGTACGACGAGCTCGGCAGGTCGATCGGGTCGATCTCGGCCAACTCGGCACCCGGCTGACCCTCGCGGACCGCCCGTTCCAGCGCCGTCACGTCGATCCGCTGATCATCAGCCGCCTCGATCGCCACGAATCCGTTGTCCCGCTCGGCTCCCACCACCGTCATCGTTGGCAGCGGAAATCGCGACTCGCTGTCCCTGGCCGCTTCGCGAGCCATCGTCAGGTCCACGGCCAACGACAGCCGGTTGCGAGCGAACTCGTCAAGCTTCAGGCGGAAGCGACGCCGCCCGTCCTGTGCGGCGGATGGCAATTGTTCCACGATTCGGGTCGTAGAGCCCAGCACACGAAATCTCAGGTCCGAACCCACCGACTCGGGCAGTTCCACCACCACGGCCCGCAAGCCACCGCCCTGGATGTCGAGGTGAGACTCGAGGTGAGCCGAGAGTGTCTCGCGGTCGAGACGGGCCACGGTCAGGGATTCCGCCGAAACCCGCGGCGGACGACGGCCGATCCGCAACGTGCCCGACACCCGCGGGGCCTGGTACATGTAGCCCAGCCGCTGGCCAGGCAGCTTCAGGTTGGCCTGGTCGAGTCCCACCAGTGAGTCGGCAACGACGTCGTAGACGTCCGGAGCCCGGATCAGGTATCGACCCTCCACGATCAACCCCGCCCGGTCCTCGGGATCACTGCCACCAATCTCAAGTGCAATGTCGGGAAGCGGCACCTGGCGACTGGTCACACTTCCCAGCGGCCAGTTTTCCAGATCGTGGTGAGCCAGCACGGCGACACTCACCTCGGTCCCCTCGGGAATCGCCTTGGCAAACGCCACCCGCAACCTCTGGCGACCATCGGACCCGGGCAATCGCTGCCACGCGACCGGCTTGCCCGCCACACGGACCCCGGTCACGTTCCAACCCTCGGGAAGAGAAAAGTCGACCTGGAACAGCGACGAGAACAGGCTCTCGATCGTCGCATCGGTCACCAGGTCCAGGCCGTCGTCGGTAATACTCAGGATCGTCGCCAACGCCGCCTGCAGTTCCTGCCGCTTCGTCTCCGTCGCAAACGACAGGTTGAAATCCTCGCGCCACGCATCGAACCGTATCACGCTGCTGCCGGCCGGGATCTTGGCCAGGATCGTGACATCCGAAACCCGGCGGACTCCCGTGGCCTGACCCGATTGCAGGCGAACACCCGGAGGCGAATGGACCAGGACCTGGCCGATGTGAGATGTGACACCCGAGAGCCTCAGGCGAGGAACCTGCCACAATTGGCCGACCGCGGTCGTCATCACGCCCCGGAATGTCACGCGACGCGAACCGATGAACCTCTGGCGGTACCGCAACGTGATCCGCGTCAGCCGCGGGTTGTCCGGATCGTCGGCCAATTCCCAGTTCTCCAGCCCGCTCGAAGATACGTCGGTGATCTCCAGAGTCCGGGGCACGGTGGCCACGAACACGTCCAACGCCTCGCCGAAAACCTCCAGCCCCGTCACCGCCTGCCAGGTCACCTCCCCAGGAGCCACCCCGATGCCGAACGCCGTCGAGGCGAACACCAGGGCGTCGCCGGCTCGCTGGGTCTGCCGGTCGGTCACCGCCAGGCGGATGTCACTGCGACCACCCACCGGCAGACTGTAAGTCGCCGGCTGATCGGCCGCCGCAGGTCGACGCACCGCCAGCCCGTCGACCAGCAAATGCTTGCCGGCCGGTAGATGGACCACCAACGAGGCCGTCGCGGCGGGCACCAGGCCAAATGCTGCGACCCGATCACTGCCCACCGCCGCCAGAGGTGTCGACAGTCCCAACTCCAAAACCGACCTGCCAACACTCTCGTGGAACAACTCCAGCCCCGAAACCGTCGCCTTGTTGCGGGTCAACTGGAATCGGGCCACCCGAGCCGGCTTGCCACCCAGTAGAGCTCGCTCGACCGAAACCCCCCGTAGAGGCAGCTGCAGCGACTGCCAGCCTGGTGCAAACTGCTGGAAACGGATCGATGCGTCGATCAGCAACTGGTCGCCGCTGGGACGCGCGGTGTAAATCACTTCACGCAAGGCCAACGCCGCGGGAGTCCGCGGGAGCGTCGCCTCGTTCTTGGCCGCCAGCGCACGCAACTCGGTGTACTCACCCTTCTCGAGCATCACGCCGCGACCGTCGCGGTCGATCACCACACCCAGATCCTCGATCGGGATGAACACCCGCCGCGGACGCTTCGTGACCTTGCCCGATTGGGCCAACACCGGGGCGGCAAGACACATCGCCACCAGCACGCCCCACAAAATTCTCATCCGACTCGCTTGTGATTTACTCACGGCTGAGACTCCGCCTGATCCGCTTCGTCCGAGGCATCCGGGTCGGACTCACCGCCGGGTTCCTCCCCGGCAGCTCCGCCTGGCCCATCATCGACCTCCTGACTGTCGCCCGAGTCGTCCTCGGCTAGTGCCGCATCGCCGGCATCCTCGCTCGTGGACCCCTCGGTGGCGGCGGCGTCACCGGCTGATTCCCCGGCTGATTCCCCGGCTGATTCCCCGGCTGATTCCCCGGCTGAGGAATAGCCCGGTTCGGTGTCGGAACTCTCCGCGGCCGCCTGCTTGTCGCGAGAGACGATTCCTGCGATCGACTGCTTCATCTTGTCCAGAGCCGATGCGACGCTGGTTGATTGCTGGAACCCGATCACCGCGGCGAGCATCCATGCGGCCACGCCGAATCCGATTCCCCAGCGAGCGGCCAGCAGCGACTCGTAGACGCTGTCGGCGTACGACAACGACAACAGCGACACGATGAAGGTGGCGACCAGCACCACGCTCATCCGGTTGGTCCACGGGGTAAACAGCAGCACACAGCCGATCGCGAAGATCGGGATGCTGATCCCTGCGGCCATCGACGACGATTCCCACCACGTCGCCGCCAGTGACTGGGCGCCGCCGAGATTGCCGTAGACGAAGGGGTGGCCCTGTACGGGCAGAGAGCCGAGCGTGGAGGTGCGTTGCTGGTTGTCGAACCAGCGTTCGAGTCGTCCGTAGGGGGTCCCCAGAATCACGAAGTCCTCGGGAACCCCGACCAGCTTGTACTCACGCGGCACAAACACCGCGGTCCTCAGTTCCTGGGTCACCACCTCCTGCTCATCAGACCCCACGCCTCCGATCTGGGGCAGCTTGATCGTCTCGGTACTGCCAAACCAGCTGTCGAAGAACTCCTTCTGCTTCAGGTCGTAGCGGATCGAGAGGAAGAATTCCTCGTCGGTCCTGGTACCGGCCACGTTGAACGAGTAGGCGGTCCAGCCGTCCTCGACCTGCGGACCGCCGCCGGCCTTCTCGACCAGCACCTTCCTCTGGTCGACAAACACCTCCGAGACACTCGTCCCATTGGGCATGTCCACCCGCAGCCTCTGACGCTCGCTGCTCTTGAGCCTGTAGCGGGCCCTCACGCTGGCGTTGCCGTTCTTATTGATCACGATCTCGACCAGGGCTCGAGACACGACCGTCTGCACGACTTTCTCGGATTCGAACTTCCGGGTCGAAATCTCGATGCTGACCGGTTGAGTGTGAAAGCGGAACGCGGCCGATCCGCCCGTCGGCAACAGCCTCAATTCCCGCACGTCGATGAACTCGAGTCCCAAGTCGGCCAGCGTGTCACTCGAGGGCCACTTGACCTCCAGCGCGTCGTCCTTCTTGATCACCACCTCGCCGGTGATGTTCTCGTTGTCGAGATCAAGAGCTTCGGGAGGATGAACCGTAACCGTGGTGCCCTCGGTCCCCTCGCCGTCTCCGGTCTTCAAGTCCCAGCTGACGTCAAACGCCACCGGCCCGGTCAACTCCTGCTGCATCACGATCGTCCAGGTCACAAACCCGTCTTCGGGATCTCCGGCAGTCTTCTCGCGGATCGGCACCGGTGTCGATGCTCCACCGGGAGCCTTTGCGGAGGTGATCTGAGCGTCCTTGCCAATCGACTCGGGCACGCGGATCCGGAACGTGTCCTTCCCGGCGTATTCGACAGTGAAGATCACCTTCGAATCGACATCGACCACCTGCTGCTTGGCGTTGGCGGTGGTGGCGACGGTGGCCGAGAGCCTGGTGGGGCGTCGGCGGGTGGTCACCGGCAGAGCCAGCTGCCGGGCGGCTTCGGCGGTCGGATACGACGTGTACTGCCACGTGCTGGCCAACCGGGCCCGGCCCACCGCCGCAGCCACCTTGCCACTGCGATTGGGCTGGATCCCCGAGAGCTTCTCCTCGTCTGTGATCACCTCAAACGCGTCCGGAGCGTAAACAGACACCGTCCCGTTCTCGCGAACCACTCCCCGTGGCTCGATCACCGGCAACGAAATGTCCACCGTTTCCGCCTCGCCGTCAAACTCCCGGTGGGCGTTGATCGTCAGGCCCAGGGCCCCCTGGCGTCGCTGGGCCAGCACCACGGTCAACAGCCGGCTCGCCTTGTCAAAGGTGTGCTCCTTGTACGCATCGCCGGTGACCCCGTCGAGTTCGAGACCCTCGGGCAACTGCAGCTTCCACTCGAAGACCCCGGCACGCTCGACGGTGTACTTCAACCGAGACAGGCTCCGTAGCTCGTCGTCCCGGAATTCCAGCCGGGTCGAATGGTCGACGGTGATCCGCGGCTGCACCGGTTCGTAGGACACCCTGAGATCAAAACGGGGGCTGAAGTACTTGTACGAACGGCCGCCAGGACGGCGGATCGAAGCAAACACCTCGCCCGGCTCGATCCTCACAAGGCCTCGAGGCGGGAGAACATTCAGCGTCAGATCGGTGCCGTGAGTCAGCACCACCTGGCCACTCTCGCGAACCGCGTCCAGGGAATGGATGCCGTGGATCGCCATGCCGGGATCGTCGATCGTCGACTTCTCGATTCCCGCCGTGTCCACTCCCGATACCGGAAACACCGCACCCATCGCCGGAGCCGGACGCTCGGTGTGGACCTCGAGCACGAACTTGCCACGCACCGCTCCAATGAACTCGACGGTGACCACCTGACGCTTCTCCTCGGTCACCGGAGTCCACTTGCGGATCTTCGCCTGGGTCGACGCCACGTCCAGGATCTGGTGACCGGGGGGCACCGCGATCCTCAGCTCGGTCAGCTCGCCTCGCAACACCTCGTGGTGCAGGAAGACATCGGTGTGCACCAGCCCGTCGCGAATCGAGATCTGCTGGTAGTTCGATACGCTCGTCAACAGGTCCATGTCCGGCTTCTGGCCGACTCGGGGATACCACAAGGCCGTGATTTTCGGAGTCGCTCCCAAGCGAGCTCGCACTCGAGTGCGACCCTCGGCCGCCTCGACCGGCAAGGCCACCAGCCTCGGTGTCAGGTCAACAGCCTGCTCGGGTCGAGGCACACTCAACTCGAACGTCGTCATCCCCACCGTCGGACAAGCCAACTCGAACGAATGACCGTCGGCCGAAGCGCGGATCCGGGCTGTCAGCTCGAGTGTCACGGAGTGAGTGCCCGTCTCGGGGAACAACAACGCGTAACGACCCGCACCGGTGCCGCGGAGCAAGACCTGGGTCGCCTCGCCATTGCGAGTCGCAGTCACGCGGCCAATCGCCGCCTGGCCAAACTGGATCGGAATCTCAGCCCAGCTCTTGCCCAACACCTGCACCGTCAACGTGGCGACGATCCGAGCCAGGTTCTCGTCGACCGTGGCCACGTAGCTCGCCTGGGTGATCACCCCCTCGACCGGAGGCCCCTTCGCAATTTGGTCCGATCCACCAGCAGCCTCCCACAATCGCAGGTACTCCGCGTACGGAAGGAACACCGCCGAAGGATGCTTGTCGAATACCGATTGCAGGTCCTTGTATGGGACGTAGATCCACTGCTCGAATTTCTCCGCCTTCGCAGCCACCGGCTTCACGGCCGGCTTCACCACAGGCTGAGCGGCAGCCTTCTTGGTCGCGTCCTGGCCATGTACCGGTCCCACCAGCAACACCGCGGCCACAGCGGTCAACATCGCAGCCACCGCGGTCACCGCCAGCAACCGCCTGATTCCCACGACGACCGTCTCGAACACACGCATCTGCATACCCCCTGCATCTCTTTTTTCAGTCAGCCTGAGTTTCAATACGCGTGCGACAACTCGTGCATCGAACCGAAAGCTGGAGTGATTCTGTGGTTTAGGAAGACCGGGTAAGGAATTCCGATTGCCAATCTACTTTAGGATGCCAGACCGGCACCAGTTGTTGCAGCCAATTGCGGGTTTTTCCGAATCCGATTGACCCTGCAGAGGACCACCTGCAGCGGTTGTAGCGGATTCCGGCCCGGGGACTGGCTCCAGAGCTCCGCGCGTGGCGGGGCGCCGGTGCCTGTCCCAGCGCTCGTCGGCTGGTTGCTCCAATCGGGACAGGCACCTCCGTCCCGCCAAAGGGCGGGACTGCGGAGCCAGTCCCTGGGGTGAGCTCAGGCGGCTCTTGCCACCGTACCCGACGCCTCGCTGGCGATCACTTCCCGGACCAGCCCGCGATAGTCGACCGACCCGTTGCAATCGGGGTCGTAGTCGAAGATCGACTTCCCGAACCCGGCGGCTTCGGCCAGCCGGATGTTGCGACGGATCCGCGACTCGAAGATGGTCGCACCGGCCCAGGGTGCTTGAAGATCACTGGATTCGAAGAAGTCGCCCAGGTCCTCACTGATGTCGGCCGCCAGCCTCGTCCCGGTCTCGAACAGGCACAGCACGATCCCGCTGATCTTCAACTCGCGGTTCAGCCGCCGGCTGACCAGCGCAGCGGTTTCGAGCAGTTTCGAGAGTCCCTGCAGAGCGAGGAAGTGGGGCTGCAGGGTGATGAACACTTCACCGACCCCGGCCAGAGCGTTGATGGTCAGCACACCCAGCGACGGCGGACAGTCGATCAGGCAGTAGTCCATCGGGCAACCGGTCTCGAGTTCTCCCAGTGCGTCCCGCAACACCGTCTCGCGTCCGGCCGCAACAGCCAGTTCCCGCTCGACCCCCGCCAGGTCCACGTTGCCCGGTACAACCCACAGCGACTCGGCCACCTGCCGACGGATCTCGATCAACGTGCGTCGACCCAGCATGACGTCGTAGAGACTCGGGGTGCCCACTTCGGCCTCGACTCCCAGGTGCAGCGAAGCATGGGCCTGGGGATCGAGATCCACCAGGCAGACGCGGCGACCGGTCGCGGCCAGTCCCGCGGCCAGGTTGACGCTGGTGGTCGTCTTGCCGACGCCCCCCTTCTGGTTCATCACCGCGATCGTCCGCACTAGATCATCTCGCTCGATTCGCAAGTCCCAAGCCGCGGAAGTATATCTCGAGAGTCGCAACCGCGCAAAGATGACTTGGCCCCGCAAGAACCGGTCAGCTGCCTTCCTTGAGCAGCTCTTCGAGCCGAGTGACACAGAGATCGATCGAGCGAACGGCCTGGACAAAGTTGGTGTGGGTCGAGGCCAACGGCGCATCACGGCGAAACTGCTCGGTCGCCCTTCGCATGCGACCAATCTTCTTGCCCAGCATCTTGATGTAGCCCGCCGGGTCGTGCAGCCGGGTCTCCAGGGCCCTCGACGTATCGAACACCGCCCGCACGATCCCCATCAGTTCCGGAAAATCCTCGACCTCCTCGCTGTGCTTCACAAATGTGCGGACCACCCAGGCGTGTGCCATCATGTCCTGGCACTCCCGGATGACTCCCTGCAGTCGGTCTTCCCTGCTCGCCACGTCACTCATCTTCGCTGTAGGTCATCAACGTGGTCACCTCGCATCCGGCCAACGCTTCTCGGCCCCCCAACCCCAACAGTTCGATCACCACCGCACACCCCAACACCTCGGCTCCGGCCTCGACCAGCAACCGGTTGCAGGCGGCGACGGTCCCGCCGGTGGCCAGCAGGTCGTCGACCATCAGCACCCGGTCGCCGGCCTGCACCGCGTCGGTGTGGACTTCAAGAGTGTCCTCGCCATATTCGAGTTGGTAGGAGTGCGAGCGGGTCTCGTGAGGCAGCTTGCCCGGCTTGCGGACGGGCACGAAGCGGGCTCCCAGTTCCAATGCCAGCGGTGCTCCGAACAGGAACCCCCGAGCCTCGACACTCGCCACCACGTCGACACCCCCCTCGCGGAACGCATCGGCCAGCCGGCGGATCACTTCCGAATACGCTTCGGGTGAGGCCAATAGCGGCGTGATGTCTCGGAAGCGGATCCCGGGCACCGGAAAATCGGGCACGGTGCGGATATGAGCCTTCAGGTCCAGTTCACCGCTCGTGCCGCTCTCGTCATTCATCAGCTTCATCCTCGGTCTCGACCAATCCCCGCCGCGCCTCTGCGACCGCTTCCCGGGCAGACGTGTCCCCGGCATACAACTCGACAATACTCTGCCACACCCGGCGAGCTTCCTCAATCCGACCGTCCTGCCGTGCCGTTCGAGCCCGGGCCAGCGCCTCGGACGCCAGCCTCGAGTCGCTCGCCGAACCGACCGATTCACCCTGCCATTGCTTCAGCAGCCCCCGGGCGACCCCCGCTTCGGATTCCCACCCCTGCTGTCCCTCGACCAGTTCGAGTACCGACTCCACGATCCGAATCGCCCGGGCCCGGTCACCCAGCCGCTTGTATTCTCGAGCCAGTCTCAGGAACCGGGTCACCTCGCTCACATCCCCCTCCTGCAATCGCCTCCTCGGCCGAGACAGCTGCCTGGCCTCCAACCGCTCGATCTGATCGAGGTACGGAGCCGCCCGATCCCGCCACCGACCCGGGTCCTCGGCCACCAGCGGTGCGAGGTACCGGTCTCGAGCCGTCTGCCAATCGGGCTCCGAGAGCTCCAGCAACCTCACTCCTTCGGCAAATCGCTGATCCGAATTCATCCGACCCATCCGCCACATCACGACACCGATCGAGACCACCAGCACGAGTGCCACCAGCAGTCCGGGCGTGCTGTTGAGCCAACTGCTCCAGCGACCTCGCTGAGCCTGCCGCTCGATTTCGAACTTCACCAAGTCCCGCGCCAGCGTCGCTCCTGCCGGACTCGCTTCAACCTCGGCCCGTGGCAAGGCGTCGGCCGTCACGGCGGTGGCCGCCATCGTCAGGTCGTCGCTGCCCTGCGTTGCCGAATCATCCTCGAGATCAGCCAGGCTAAAGACACTCGTGGTGTCGTCGGCGTCCTCGGGTGGGGGCTGTGAAGGTTCACCCTGCGACAGGGCCACCTTGCGAGGAATCTCCTGCAGCCGCAGGCCCAACACATAGGCGTCGGGGTAACGGTCCTCGGGCTCCTTGGACATCAGCCGGCAGACGACTTCGTCGAGCCAGCGAGGAATCTCGGGGACGATCGATCGGGGCGGGTCGAATTGCCCGTACCGCTGCTGCTGGATGATCTGGACGGTGCTCCGACCCAAAAACGGAGGTCGACCGG
>CAUZJR010000170.1:0-10423 GCA_963580005.1 Planctomycetota bacterium | reverse complement strand
CGGGTGCCGGTGTTGCCGAAGTTCGAGAGTGTTTCGACCAGCCCGCGGCCGAAGTGGTGGAACCAGATCCGGTTGACCATCACGCGGGCCGTCAGCGGGTGGTCGGGATCGACCAGCCAGCGGGCCAACGCCAGGCGGCGGCCGGTTGAACGAGCACCCGGCCAGGGCGGCTTGGCGGCAAACGGTGTCCGGCCGTCGGTCAGCACGCTGGGCACGCCCGGCCCGACCCGGTGACCCGGCTTGTTGTACTGGCCGCGTCGGAACAGCCAGGTCGGAGACGGCTGGCCCCGATCCCACAACGCCCGGATCCGCGGCTCGGCAGGCAGTTCGACCAGCAGCGACTTGACCCGGTCGCTGGTGGCGGTGGCGAGCTTCTTGAACTGGGGGTTCTGTTTCCTGAGCATCGCCTGGGTGATCGTGAGCCGCTTTTCGAACTTGCCGGCCAGGTACTTCTGCACCGCGTCACGCTGGTTGCCGGGGGTGGCGAGCATCTTGCGGAGGTCGCCGCGGATGACCTCGGGCAAACCAGCCAGCTGCTTCTCGGCGTGCTGCTTCTGCAGGACCTTCCGGCGGTCGACCAGCGCCTGCTTGACAACTGCGATTCGCTTCTCGACGGCCGCCTTGGCCGCCTTGTGCTGGTGCTGCTCGGCGGAGGTCAGATACGGCAGCACGCGGCCGACTGACTTGCTCTTGGTCTGGCCCGGGACGAAGGACGGCTTGAGCCAGTCGTAGACGTCGTAGGCGCCCTGGAAGACGGCGACCATCCGGTAATAGTCCCGCTGCGGGATCGGGTCGTACTTGTGACTGTGGCACTGGGCGCACTTGAGAGTCAGTCCCAGGACGGCCGAGCCGAGCACGTCGATCTCGTCGATGACCACCTCGAACCGCTCGACCACCGTGTTGACGATGTCGCTGCCGGTCCCATCGGGTGCCTGTCTCAGGAACCCCGTCGCCACGAGGTTGTCTCGCAGCTGCACGGTGATCGTCTCGGCACTGGCGTAATCGGCCAGTTCGTCGCCGGCGATCTGTTCGAGCAGGAAGCGATCGTAGGGCTTGTCGGCGTTGAAGGCCCGGATCACGTAGTCGCGGTATCTCCACGAGTGGGGTCGGATCGGGTCGGCCGAGCGTTTGCCTTCGGAATCGGCGTAGCCGGCCAGGTCGAGCCAGTAGCGGCCCCAGCGTTCGCCGTAGTGATTGCTGGCCAGGTAACGATCGACCATCCGCGAGTAGGCACCGGGCTGTTTGTCACCCAGGAACGTCTCGACTTCCTTCCACGTCGGTGGCAGCCCGGTCAGGTCAAATGCGACACGACGTACCAATGTCAGGCGGTCGGCCGGGGGCGAGTACGTAAGAGTCTTGGCTTGGAGTGCCCTCAGCAGGAAGGCATCGATGGGGTTGGCGACGCTGGCGGCGAGAGTCTTGTTGTTGAGCCGGGGGGCTGGGGGTTTGATGGGTGTGCGGAACGACCAGAAGTCACGGTCCTGGTTACTGACCAGCGGGTCGTTCCGAGAGGTGGCGGCATCGGGAGTGACTTCGATCCGGGGTGCTCCGGCGGCGATCCAGCCGCGGATCGACTCGAATTCGCCTGCTTCGACCGGCCGGATCCCGAAATCGACCAGCAGTCTTGGCGGGGGCATGTCGCGGTCGTGGATCTTCTTGACCAGCAGGCTCTCGTCGGGCTTGCCCGGCACGATGGCGGGTCCTGACTTGCCACCTGTGAGCATCGACTGGCGGGTCCTGAGATCGAGGCCTCCCTTTTTCTGTCGTCCGCCGTGGCAGACGACACAGCGAGTAAACAGGATCGGCAGCACGTCTTCCTGAGTCAGCATCGCCTTGACGCTGAAGGCTCCGTAGCGGCTCCTGGCTCCCTGCCGCACCCAATCGGTGATCCGAGCCACCTCGTCCCGGGTGGGCCGGTTCTTGCCATCCGGCGGCATGGTGCCTTCGGAGAGCACTTCAACCAGCAGGCTCATTTTCGGCTTCCCGGGCACGACCACCGCGCCCGATTCGCTGCCACGCTGGATGCCGGCCAGGCTGCCCAGGTCGAGCTTCCCCTTCTGCTTGCCATTGGCGTGGCAGCGTCCGCAACGAGCCACCAGCAGAGGCTGGATGTCGGTCTCGTAGATCGACGCTCGAGGGGGTGCCGCGACGGCCGACGAGGTGAGCGGGCCGGGCAGTGTTGTGGCCAGGGCGAGCAGCGGAATGATGTACGAGGAGATCCGCATGCAGCACCTGTGAGAGTGAGCGGTCGGGGCGGGGTGGGTCGAGATGGGCCCGATCGACCTCAGACTAGCGGCCCGTCTCGACGTCGGTCAATTCGGACCCGCGTTTCAGGAGCGTTGGGTCGCCTTGGCCACTTCCGCCTGAAACGAGCGGGCGAACTTCAGGTCGCTGGCGAGGTGTCGGTTGGCCATCGCCAGCTGCTTGCGAATTCGCTCGACGGCCTGCACCAGCGGTGTGATCACCCGGTCGGTGATCTCCTGGGGGCTGAACGCTTCGAGATTCTTGAAGGTCTGCACGTCGAGGAACTGGAAGATCTGCCGGGCTTCTTCCGCGTGGCCGGTTTCTGCTTGATCGTCTTCTTGCGTGCCATGTGCGGTGCGGTGTTGATGGCGAGGGTCGATCAGTCGGAGACGACCTGCAGTGCGCGGCGAATTTCGGGTCTTGAGAGGAGACCTTCGAGGCGTTGGGCGAATCCCGGAGTGACATTCCATCGGCCGAGCACAGCGAACAGCTCATCGAGCCGTTCCTGCTCGAGGCAGAGTTCTTCCTTGAGTTGGCGGGCTTCATCGGGTGGCAGGTCTTCGAACTGCGAGATGACCAGGAAGTCGCCATCGCAGTCGAGTGCCATGTGCAGCTGCTTCATCGCCTCGGCCAGCCCGTCGTCGACGCCGCGGATCAGTCGCTGGGGTCCCTGTTCGAGCACCTCGGTGAACTCGTCGCAGTTGACTCGTGCCATCCGTGCCCCGGTCTCGCATGCCGCGAAGATCACCGCCTCGTCGACCAGCGACGCGACGTGAGTTTCGGAGCAGACGTGTCGGTGCCAGGTCTCTGAGAGCAGGTCGAGTTGGACCTGGGGGGGGACGGATTTCAGGAACGGCACCTGGGTCAGGAACCCGAAGTTCTGCCAGGGGTCGCTGTCGAACTGCCTGGCCAGGACGAGGCGTTCGAGTGTTTCGTGGAAACTGGCCCGGAACGCCGCGTAGGTCAGGTCGGTGCGTGGCAGGGGATCGCTGCAGATGGTGAGCATGATCAAGACATGCTCACACACTCGCGAGGGTGTCTCAACAAGATTGTCGTCACTCGGGGCTCGGTTTCCCCGGGTTGGTGACGATTGCGCCACAGACGTCGCACAGTCGGTATCACCGGACCTGTTGGGCTTGGGGCCGAAGGGGTCAGGCCCCGCTTGTGGTCCGCCTGCGGCGAACCACAAGCGGCGTCTGACCCCGAGCGTGGGGCGGGGGCCGAGCGTACGGCGGGGTCTGACCTCTAGCCGCGGCGGCCGGTCAGTCCACGAATGGGCGTGCCGTTGCGGAGCACGGGGATCGGTCGTCCGGCGAAGTCGGCCAGCGCCAGGTGGTCGGCGTCGATTCCGAGGTGATGATAGATCGTCGCCAGAAAATCGTCTCGACCGACGACCTGGTCCTTGCCGTCCTCGCCTCGCGAGTCGGTCGAGCCGATCACCTGTCCCGGTTCGATGTCGCCTCCGGCGAAGAGGATCGAGGTGGCTCGCGGCCAATGGTCTCGGCCCGGCTGCACGGTCCCTTTCTTGGCACTGGCGACGCCTTTTCCCGAGCTGGCGACGTGCGAGATCTTGGGCGTCCGCCCGAATTCTCCGGTCACGACCACCATCACGCGTCGATTGAGGCCTCGGTCAAACAGGTCCTCGATCAATCCCGCCACCGCCTGGTCGTAGAAGGGGCAGCGGTGCTTGAGTCCTTCGAAGACGTTGTGGTTGACGGCGTGGTCGTCCCAGTTGCCGACGCGTCCACAGAGTGACCCGTTGAAGGTTGTCGTCACCAGGTCGACTCCCGATTCGACCAGTCTGCGGGCCAGCAGCGCCTGCTGGCCCCAGCGGTTGCGACCGTACAGGTCCCTGGTGGCGGTTGATTCCTTGCCGATGTCGAAGGCTTCCCTGGCGGCCGGCCCGGTCAGCACGTCCAATGCCTGCGTCTCGAACTCATCGAGTGCCTTCATCCTCTGGTACAGGTCGGCGTCTCGGCTCAGTCGATCCAGGCTCTGCCGCAGCCCGATCCGCTCTCTGATCCGGGCCAGCTTCTGCTTGTCGCTGAGCCCGATGTTGGGCACGGCGAAGCTGCCGCTGTTGGGGTCGCCGCTGACCCTGAAGGGCTCGTAGGCCGGACCGAGGTAGGCCGCCCCGGCGTAGGGCACCGGGTTCACGCCGACGTAGTTGGGCAGTCCGCTGTTGGGAGACCGTCTCAGCCGGTGAACGATCGAGAACAGGTCGGGGTGGTCGGGTTTCTGCTTGAGGATGCGGACGGGGTGTCCGGTGAGCAGTTGTTGAGTCCCCTGCTGGTGGCAGAAACCGGTGTGCACCATCGATCTCAGCAGGCTGAACTTCTCGGCCACCCGCGCGTGATGCGGCAGCAGTTCGCAGACGTCCATCCCGGGCACCCGTGTGGCGATCGGGTCATACGGGCCTCGATAGGCCGATCCCGAGAGCGGTTTGGGGTCGTAGGTCTCCAGGTGACTGGCTCCACCCTGCAGCCAGACCAGGATCACCGCCGTACGATCACCACCGGGTGTGGCTCCGGCGGCGGCCCGTGATGCGAGCAGTGCCGGCAGGCTCAACCCGCCCAGGCTCGCTCGCAGCAGTTCGCGGCGACCGATGGTGGTGCCGGGTGAGACGCTGGGAGTCGGGTGGGTGGCTTGGCCGGAAAGGTCGGTGTGGTCGGAAATGGGGTGGGATCGGGTCATCATCACAGGTGTCTCGGTACCATTCCGTTGCGGCTTGGGTCAAGGCCGCAGTGCGGATTGTTGGGGCGGGAATGTGGCTCGCTGTTGGGGACAGGCACCCAGGGAGCCAGTCCCTGCGGTCGCTGTTGTGAAATCTGCCGTGGTGTCTGTAGGCTAGTTGCACAGGCTGGTTCGGTACTGGATTATTTCGGCACGACACGGCGGCTCGTCGCGGGAGTTTCGGACAGGACATGGCGAGTTCCGAGTCTTCAGGCGGCCACAAGAAGCTGGGTCAGTTGGCCGCGACGGCCATCTGCGGCAACGACATCACCTCCAGTTGCCTGTACGTCTCGGCGTTGGCCACGATGGCCGCCGCACATCTCTCGCCGTTCTCGCTGCTGTTCGTCGCGGCGGTGCTGTTTCTGTTCCGCAAGATCTACGCCGAGGTGGTGGGCGCTCTGCCGCTCAACGGCGGCGCCTACAACGCGTTGCTGAACACCACCAGCAAGTCGCGGGCGTCGGTCGCCGCCTGCCTGACACTGCTCTCTTATATGGCCACCGCGGTCATCTCGGCCATCGAAGCGGTGCATTACGTCGGCTCGTTGTGGGACGGGCTGCCCGAGATCGCCACCACGATCGGTCTGCTGGCAGTCTTCATGCTGTTGACGATCGTGGGGATCACCGAGAGTGCCAAGGTGGCGATCGGGATCTTCCTGACACACCTCGTGACACTCGCCCTGCTGCTCGTCGCCGGACTCGTCTGGTTCCTGACCCACGACGCCCACCTGGAAGAGAACTTCGACCTCGAGGCTCCTATCCAGCGACAGATGATCGTCTCGGGCAGGATGCTGGACAACCAGGCCCGTACGACCGAGCAGAAGAACGCGGTGATCGAGGGTGTCGAGACTCAGCTGGGCCAGGGCACTCTGCCCGAGTCGCTCAAGACGCTGCTCGAAGACAAGGGATTGGCGCCTTCTGGCGAGGAGGTGTCGCAGGTCGAGGGGGATCCCCATCGGTGGCGGATCGGCACGGGGGGGATGGAGGTGCTGATCCAGTCGGATCCTGAAGAGGGTCAGGAGCGTGGCATGGCGGTGCTGAGGGAGTCGAGCCTGATGATGGCTCTGTTCTTCGGGTTCTGTGCCGCGATGCTGGGGATTTCCGGGTTCGAGAGTTCGGCCAACTTTGTCGAGCAGCAGCAGCCGGGTGTGTTTCCCAAGACGCTGAGGAACATGTGGATCGCCGTCTCGATTCTCAACCCCGCCATGGCATTGTTGACTCTCGCGGTGTTGCCCGTCGACGAGGTCGGGTTCCACAAGGACCACCTGCTGTCTCACCTGGGGGACCTGACCGCCGGCGGCTGGCTGAAGTTCCTGATCTCCATCGACGCCGCTCTGGTCCTCAGCGGAGCGGTGCTGACGAGCTATGTCGGAGTCACCGGCCTGGTGCACCGCATGACGCTGGACCGTTGCCTGCCCCAGTTCCTGTTGAAGAAGAACAAGAGGTTCGGCACGACGCATCGCATCGTGATCGCCTTCTTCCTGCTGGCCGTCTCGGTGCTGCTGGTCACCGGCGGAGCACTCGAGGCTCTGGCCGGTGTCTACACCCTGTCCTTCCTGGCGGTGATGGTGCTGTTCGCGGTGGGCAACATCCTGTTGAAAGTGCGTCGCCAGCGATTGCCTCGACCCGAGCGAGCTCCCTGGGTCTACGTGATAGTCGCCACCGCCGCGGTGGCGGCCGCGGCGATCGGAATCGCCATCGATCAGCCCGACTACTTCATGGTCTTCCTCTACTACTTCATCCCGGCACTCGCGGTGGTGATGATCATGCTCTGGCGGGTCGGGCTGCTGAAGTCGGTGCTGAGTATCGTGCAGTACCACAGTCGATGGGTGCTGCAGTTCTTCGGACGCATCTCGAAGGGGATCGAGAAGAAGATCGACGAGATCAACTCGCAGCAGGTGGTCTTCTTCACTCGAGGCGACATGGTCGACAACCTCAGGCGGGCCGTCGAATACGTCCGCGACAACGAACAGACCAAGCGGATCAAGGTGGTGACCGTGGCCGAGGACATCTCGACAATCTCCGACAAGATCGAGCACGACCTGAAGGTGCTCGACGAGGCCTACCCCGAGATCGACCTGGAATTCGTCAAGATGGAAGGGACGTTCAGCCCGGCGCTGATCGACCGGCTCTCGGAGGATTGGAAGATCCCCAAGAACCTGATGTTCATCGGGTCACACGGTGAGAAGTTCAAGTACGACCAGGCGACACTCGGCGGCGTGCGGCTGATCATCTGAACGCCCACCCCACTGAGATTCAGGTCAGTCCGCCTGCGGCGGATTGAATGGTGAAAAGCGCTCCAGGCCGTGGCAATTCAGGGAGACTGGGGGGACCACTATTCACTATTCACTATTCACTATTCAAGCTCTGACCCCAACTTGTGAGGGGGGCGTGACGTATCAACGGGGAGAGGATTCTGTGGTCGAGAGTTGGCATGTCTGATCGTTACTACGCCGCCTGCTGCCAGACCGATTTCCCCTGTCCGAGTGATCGGCACGAAATCGCCGAGCGGACCCGGCGGATGTGTGCGATCGCCGAGGGGACGATTGTCGGGTACGAACCGTTCCACGACGTCCGGCTGCTGGTGTTTCCCGAGTTTGCTCATGCCGCACCGATCTACGACTCGGTCGAAATGCTCGAGGCCCGGCTGGCGGTGGAATTGCCCAACGAGCACACCGACCGTTACCAGGCCCTGGCGGCCAAGTACGGCTGCCTGATCCAGACCGGGACCTTCATCGAGTCGGACCCGGCATGGCCGGATGTGCTGTTCAACACCACCTGCCTGGTCGGCTCCCAGGGTGTGCTCTCGAAGTACCGCAAGGTCAACCCGTGGATTCCCTGGGAATTGCACTCCAGCCCGCACGACCTGGACGGTTACAGCGACGATCCCTTCCCGGTGGTCGATACCGAACTGGGAAAACTGGGCGTGGCGATCTGTTACGACTGGTTGTTTCCCGAGACGATCCGGCAGCTGGTCTTTAACGGGGCCGAGGTCTTGATCCGCGTCTCGGCCTACATGGATCCCTGGGGTGCGACTCCGCCGATGGACTGGTGGACGCTGTTCAACCGGGCCCGTGCGGCCGAGAACACCGCCTACGTGGTGGCCTGCAACCAGGGCGCGTCGCTGGAACACTACCCGCCATTCAGTTGGCCAGGAGGGAGCATGGTGGTCGATTACGACGGCCGCATCCTGGCCTCTGCCGACCCGGGACCCGGCGAAAGGGTGGTGGTGGCTCCGATTGACCTGGCCGCCCTGCGATCCGAACGCCAGAGGCGGATCGGTCACGACATGCGGAGTCATCTCCGCAGCGAAGTCCACACCTACCTGAGTCAGCCCTGGCTTCCGCCCGCCGCTGAACACCCTCTCGGTGGTGCCAACATCCGCGAGCGGATTGAAGAGGGCCGAGGGCGAACGGGAATCCCCCCGAGCCCCACGACGGGAGAGAACTCATGAGCGACGTCGGACCTGAGCAGAGCCGCCTCTTTCCGATGAGTCCGAATCATCTGAATCATCTGCCATTCGTTCCGGCGGTCGTACAGCCGCTCTTGGTGCTGGGCATGTTGATCATGCTGATCATGCTGGTCGGTTGTCCCGACGATCCGCCCTCTGGCGGTGTCGGCGGTGCCGCTGACACTGGCACGAGCCGGGGCGAGGAGCCGTTTCGGGTGACGGCCGAGCTGGTTGCCGAGAACAACCGGGGCGCGGGTCTGATGGAGCAGTACAAGTACCAGGCGGCAATGAAGGTCTTCCAGCCACTGGTCGACGCGCACCCCGAATGGCTCGACGCGAGGGTCAACCTGGGCATCGCCGTGCTCAATTTCACTCAAAAAGGTGCCGCGGCGGTTTCGATTCTCGAGCAGGTTGTTGCCGAGGATCCCGATCATGCCGCGGCGACCTACTGCCTGGGCGTCTCGCTGTTTCACGCCACCCGCATTGCCCAGGCCAGGGTCCAGTTCGAGCGAGCCGTCGAGCAGGACCCGCTGGATGCTCACTCGGCCTACTTCCTGGCCCGCTGTCTCGAGGAGGACGAGCCGATTCGTGCGGTCGAGTTGCACCTGAAGGCGCTGGAACTTGAGCCGTACTTCCAATCGGCTCACTACCGTTGCTTCGACCTGCTGCGTCAGTTCGACGGCCGCTTCGACGACGCGATGAAGCACATGGACGAGTTCAAGCTGCTCAACGAGCACCCGCTCTCGGTCGCCTTCGCCTACAAGTACACGCTGATGGGTCCCAAGGCGATGGCGATCCGCGTGGGTCTTGACGGCGGTGAGACCCCGACGGCAAAGCGGCCCGACGGTCGGCTGTTTGATCCCGCTGCGGAGATCCCCGCGGCCGTTTCGGCCAGGGTCTCCGCCGGTGCGGCGCTGACGACAGTCGACATCAACGCCGACGGGCACCAGGACCTGTTCGTGGTCACCAGCACCGGCAACCTGGTGATGCTCGGAGCCGGCTCCGGCCCCGGCAAAGGTCTCGACGGCTTCACCCTGGCCAAGGACCACCCCCTGGCCAGGGTCTCCAACGTGACCGCTCCCTTGTGGGGCGACTTCGACAACGACGGGTTGCTGGATGTCTACCTGTGTCGCAAGGGCCTCAACCAGTTGTGGCGGCAGGTGCAGGCGGGTCAATGGGAGGACATCACGGCGAAGTCGAAGGCGGCGGGGACCGACGCTGAGACGCTCGATGGCGTCTGCCTGGATCTCGATCACGACGCCGACCTGGACCTGCTGCTGATCCATCGCGACCGCCCCGCCCAGTTGCTCAACAACAACCGCGACGGCACGTTCGAGGACATCAGTGTCCGGGTGGGCGTGGATCGTTCGGGGGTCGTCTCGGCCTCGGCGGTTGTCGCCGATTTTGACAGCGACCGCGATCTGGACATCCTGCTGCTGGGTTCCCTGGGCAAGCCCGGCGGCAAGAGTTCGGGCAACGTGCTGCTGTACAACGACCGGGCGTGGCGGTACCACGCCGACAAGAAGCTTGGCGAGCTGGCCGGTGCGGCAACAGCCGCGGCGGTGGCCGGAGACACGAACGCCGACGGCCAGGTCGAACTCTACGCGGTTGATTCGATCAAGTCCGCCTCGGTGGTCCGCTGGACGCGAAAGCCGGACGGGACCTGGGACAAGATGCAGCTGGGGTTTGGAGACGTCGAGGGAACGATCGGCGGCGGGTCGCCTCGGATCGCCCTGGCCGACGTCACCGGTGACGGCCAGGTCGAGTTGCTGGTGGGGACCAGCGGCTGGTCGGCCTGGCAGCTGCCTTCTGATGTCACGAATGCGAAGGACGCGCAGCTGATCGAGTTGGCCGATTCGGGCGAACACGACGCTCTGGGTGCGTGGACCCCGGTGGTGCTCGATGATGCTCTCGGCCCGGCGATCGTCGGCACGGTTGTCGACGGGGCTGTGTTGGCTTGGACCGCCGGATCCGGTCGCCATCCCTTCGTGACGATCG
>CAUZJR010000169.1:0-10476 GCA_963580005.1 Planctomycetota bacterium | reverse complement strand
CAATGCGATCGACTCCCCCGCCGGAAGTCTCACGCCGTTGCGTCCATCCCAGGTCGCCGGTGTGAGAGTGGGGTCGAGGACCTGGAGGTCGACGGTGCGGGGCCATTGTTCTGCCGAGAGCAGGTAGAGCCGCCCGAGCCCGGTGCCGGCTTCGAGTGGGCTGAAGGCGACCAGCGCGAGCCCGATGGCCACCAGCCCGCTCGCCACCAGCGCCGCCCGTCGAGCGGTTCGTGGTTCAATCACCGCATCGATGTCGATATGTTCCATCGCCTCGACCGCCGAGTCGATCACTCCGCGTTTCAGGTCCGGTGAACCGACTCGCGGGTCGTCCAGGTCGCGGGCAAACTGCAGCCCGCTGGCGAGCCGATCCTGGAGTTCCGGGAATCTCTGTTCGATGCGGGACGCCAGGGCCAGGTCACTCAGCGGGGCCAACAGTGGCGCGATGAGCCAGTGCCAGGTGGCTGCGATGTGCACCAGTACCAGGCCACAGAGCATCAGCCCCCGGTGAGTGCTGTTGTCCAGGTGCAGCAGCCAGTCGAGCGCGATGGCCAGCGTGGTGCCGGCCACGCCCGTCGCCAGGCACAGGCCCGCTCCGCGGACCAGCAGCACACGTCGTGCCCTGCGACGGAGCTGCTCGAGAGGTTCCCGGAGCGGTGAACTCATGGTCGGGCCCAGCTGAAGGCGTGTGAGAATGAGGAGATCATACCAATCGCGATCTCCTTCGCCAGAGCCACTCGCCGCAGAGTGCCGCTGCGAAAACCAGCAGCAGTTCCCAGCGATTCCAGAGACGGATCGGCTCATCGACGGCCAGGGGGACCGGGTCACCGGGTGGCAGCAGCCGATCGAGCCGTCCGGCCTGGTCGACCGCGACTGCGAGTCCATGTGTCTCTTTTGCGGCCTGTTGAAGTTCATCGATGGCCACGGCTCTGAGCCGGAATTCTCGGTCAGCGGCCACCACGCGGTAGTCGGCCGTGGGGGGAGCCTCGGTGAAGCCCGGCGAGCGGACAAAGGCGTGGTAGCTGCCTGGTCCCGGGTTGGTCACGGTGGCCGAGTAGACTCCCACGCTACCCGGTACCGGTTCCAGGGCGATGTCCCGGGCGGTGCCGTTTCTGCTCTCGATTCTGATCTGCGGAGTCTCGTCTATGGCGGGGGCATCGGCAGTTGAAAAGAACCTCAACCGCAGCGTCGTTGTTTCCCCGGAGGCATACTCGGTCCGTTCTGCGGTCAATTCGGCGGTGCGGGTCTGTCCGAGCAGTCGTGCACGTCCGAGCAGCCTGATGGCCTGCGACCAGTAGCGGGCGTAGAGCGCCTGCCCGTCTCGCAGCCTCCAGCGCCAGATCTCATCGGTCGCGTGAAACAGCACGCTGCCTGCTCCGTAGCGTTGCAGGATCACAGCCGGGTGGCCGCGGTCGTTGGCGGAGCCATCCGAGCATTCCATCAGGACGACGGCTCCGGGCCTGGTCCGAGGAATCTCGAGCAACCAGTAAAATGGCGGCAGTTCCCGGATGCGGGACCCCACCCGGTCCAGTTCGCTGCGTGAACCGAACAGTGAGGTGGATTCGATTGCGGCGGTGGTCAGGCGACTGTGCCACGGCCCCGAAGATTCGGCCGGATCGGGGACCCTCAGCGTCGCCAGGTCAGCCGGAACCAAGTCCTCCAGCGGTGTGCCGCGGTAGGCGACGGGATTGAAGCGGGTCCCGGCAACCAGGATCAGTCCGCCTCGTGCGTTCCGCACAAAGTCCCGCAGGTTCTGTTGGGTGCCGGTGCTGAGGAACCCCGGGTCGATGTCTCCGAGGATCACCACGTCGTATTCAAACAGCTCGTCCCGGTCGACGGGGAAGTATTCACGAGCGGAGGAGTCGTCGGTGACCGATTCGGGATCGGCATCCTGCAGGACGGTGGTCAGGGCGATACCGCGGTCGCGGGCGAGCAGCCCCTTGACGTATCGGAACTCCCAGCGGGGCGTCCCATCGGCCAGCAGCACCCGGATGCGTTCCTGCCTGACCCGGACCAGCCGTTCGTGCCGGTTGTTGTCGCGGTCGGTTTCGTTGGAAAGCGGCACCGCCTCGATTCTTAGTACCTGGTCCCCTTCGCGGCGTGGCACCCAGCTGAGGTCGACCGATTGGCGTTGTCCGTCGTCGCCCAGCACCAGGGTTTCTTCGGCGACTGGTTCGTCGTCGCCGTCGAGTGTCATGCGGATGGTGGCGGATTGCCCACCGAGACCGTAGGCCTGCACGTCGGCTCGGACGACGATCGGGTTGTCGACCAGGGCGATGTCGTCGAGCTGAGGTTCGAGCAGGTGGAGGTCTCGAGCGGGCAGCCGGCTGCCGACGGCGACGGTGACCAGCGGCACCATCCCACGGAGGGCCACCGGTGCGACGGCCGTGAGGCGATCATGGGGTGAGGTGCTGCAGATGCCGTCGGTGATCAGGACGATGGCGGCGGGAGGTTCGCCGCGGAATTCTTCGAGAACCTCACGGACCGCGGGACCCGGCCGGGTGTCGCTGCCCACCGCCTCGAGGCTCTCGATCCGCTCGGCCATCCGCTCCGCGGTCTCCTCGGGCAGCCCCAGCGGACGGACCTGGGCGTCGAAGGCATAGAGCCGGACCTGGAACCTCTGGGAGATCGCCTCGAGCAGCCGCGCGTCGTTGTCGACCAGCAGGCTCTTGGCCAGGTTCAGCCGAGTGGGTCGGCGGCGGCCGGCCAGGCGATCGATACGGCGAGCCTGTTCGGGATCGGCGTAGCGGTCTTCGAGTCCCATGCTGGCGGAGGTGTCCAGGAGGATGGCGACCCGTGGCGAGCCGGTTCGCTGGATCAGGATCGCGGCGTTGGTCAGGCACAGCAGCACGCAGCCGGTGGCCAGCAGCCGTGT
Organism: Planctomycetota bacterium; assembly: GCA_963580005.1. Taxonomy (GTDB): domain Bacteria; phylum Planctomycetota; class Planctomycetia; order Planctomycetales; family Planctomycetaceae; genus UBA8437. Next base: position 7,604 of record CAUZJR010000169.1, on the reverse strand, counting down.
TCCGATCAGTCCCAGCCGGGTCCAGGCCGACAGCCGGCGGGCGTCCTTGAGGTAGATGCAGGCGATGGCTGCCAGCAGGCAGGCTCCGGCCAGCACGACGACCCAGCCAGGCAACGAACCGGGCCAGGGTGGCTCGTAGGACCACTGCCAACGAGTTTCCTGCCCGGGGATTGCCGGGGGTATGCCCAGATACCATTCGAGGAACTGTTTCATGGAACTCCCGACAGACCACGTCCACCGCCCAGGTGGTCACCGGGTCATTATACGGCTGCTGCGGGGTGGTGTTGGAGTCAGAACCGCTCTTGCTGGCCGAGTCGCCCTGGATTACAGTCCCGCCTCGCTCAAGCTGCTGCGAACGAACGGGGGCCATGGACTATCATCTCAAACCGGTCGGCAAGACCTGCGCGCACGGCGGCGAACGACTCGAACCCAACACCCTCTGCGTGTCGGTGCTGGTTGAACGAGACGGTGAGCTGATGCGGTTGGACTACTGCGAAGCCGACTGGCCGGGGGCTCCGGAGGGTACGATCGGCCTGTGGCGGTGTACGGTGCCCGAGCCCGAGATTCTGGCGAACCGGCCGCTGGATCCTGACGGCCTGATGCGCTATTTCGAGCAGCTCAGCGAGGGACTGGGAACCCTGCAAGGCGGGCAGCTTGCCGAAGACGCCGACCCGCTGCAGCAGAAGTTGCGGTACGTGATCGCGTTGCTGCTGTTGCAGAAGCGTCGCCTGAAGCTGGACGGTTCGCGGTTGGAGGGTGAGCGGGAGGTGCTGGAATTTACGGGGGCGCGTGGGGAGGGTCGGTTCGAGGTGCCCGACTGCAAGTTGGCCGATGAGGAAATCGAGGGTCTGCAGGATCAGCTCAATGAGCAGATGCAGTACGAATGGAGCTAGTGGTGGCCGCTTGAGGCTGCTGTTGGTGCTGCTGTTGGCGAGCGTGACGGTGTGGTCGTCGGGGGGATGTCGTGCGTTGTGCAAGCAGGTCCGCTGGTGCCCGTATTGTCCTCCCGAGTGCCAACTCTCGGCCGAGTCGACTCCCGAGCAGGTCATCGCTCACCTGAACGCCAATGCCGATCGTGTGTATTCGTGGAGGTCGACATCGGCGAGCATCCGCGCTCGTGCCGAGGGAGGCCTGCCGGTGACACTCTCGGCCAACATCGCGGTCGCCCGACCACGTCAGTTCCGCCTGCGGGCCACGTTGCTGGGTGCGAACGAGGTCGACCTGGGTTCCAACGCCGAACGGTTCTGGTTCTGGATCCGTCGCAGCGAGCAGCCCTACGTGATCACTGTCGGCCACGATGACCTCTCGCGAGTCCGCAACCAGCTCTCATTGCCGTTCGAGCCGGACTGGTTGATCGAGGCCCTGGGCGTCTCGCCATTGGCCGAGGGGGAATGGAGCGTGGCGAGTTCGCGTCCGGGCCAGCACCGGTTGACCCTGGTTGCCGAGAGGCGATCGCCGCGGGGGGAACTGGTACGGCGTCGGCTGGTCGTGGACACCTGCCTGGGAGTCGTGATCGAGCAGTCGCTGTACAACGAGACCGGGCGTCTGATCGCGGTCGCCAAGCTGTCGGATCACCGCCAGGATGCCGAGACGGGGATTGTCGTTCCGAGGCGGATCGAGCTCGAGTGGCCCGAGGCCCAGTTGTCGTTGTTGATCCGGCTCAAGGAGGTCGAGATCAACCCGTCACCGATCCCGGCGTCGACCTGGGAGGTACCTCGTGGCCTGGGTTCGGGTCCGATCGACCTGGTGACCCGCCGACCGCTCCGCTAGCGGGCACCGCGGCGATGAAGGTCCATTGCGGCGGCGAGGGTGTTTTTCAGCAGCATGGCAATGGTCATCGGTCCGACTCCACCCGGGACCGGGGTGATCGCACCGGCGATCTCGGCAACCGGTTCGAAGTCGACATCTCCGACCAGCTTCTCATCGACCCGGTTGATGCCCACGTCGATCACGACCGCACCGGGCTTGACCATCTCGGCGGTCACAAACCGGGGCCGACCGATGGCGGCGACCAGGATGTCGGCGGTGGCTGCGATTTCGGGCAGGTTGCGAGTCCGGCTGTGGCAGGTTGTCACGGTCGAGTCGGCACCCCGGGCCTTCTGCACCATCAGCAGTCCCAGCGGTTTGCCGACGATGTCGCTGCGTCCGAGCACGACGACGTGGGCCCCGGAGGTCTCCACGGCGGTCCTGATCAGCAATTGCTGGATCCCGTGAGGAGTACAGGGCAGGAAGCGGGGTCGTCCCTGAGCGATCCGACCGACGTTGTCCGGGTGAAAGCAGTCGACATCCTTGTCGGGCGAGACGGCGTCGAGCACCAGCTGTTCGTCGATCTGGTCTGGTAGCGGGAGCTGGCAGAGGATGCCGTGGATCTCGGGGTCGAGATTGAGGTCTGCGACGAGCTGCAGCAGTTGCTCGGCGGATGTCTCGGCATCGAGCCTGTGCAGGGTGCTGGCGATGCCGGTCTTTTCGCAGGCTCGTTGCTTGTTGCGAACATAGACGGCGCTGGCCGGGTCGTCACCGATCAGGATGGCGGCCAGGTGAGGAGTGACCCCCGATTCGGAGTGGAAGGCCGAGACTCGTATTGCGAGTTCTTCGCGGATGGTTGCCGCGATAGCCTTGCCGTCGATGATCGTCGCCGCCACAACCGTCTCCTTGGTATCAGTCCCCGGGAATCCCTTCCTCGACGCAACCCCGGCGAGGCTGTGGGCAGTTAACCAAACAGTGTCTGCGGCAACAAGTCCCCGGCGAGGTCCAGTCGCGAAAAGGCGTGCTGTCCGCCCCACAGCACCAGTCCCGCGTAGATGGCCGCGACCAGGTCATCGGCGACGATGCCGGTCCCTTCGGGCAGTCGCTCGAACTGGCGGGCCGGTGGGGGCTTGACAATGTCGAAGAGTCGAAACAGCAGGAAGCCGGCGACCAGGCTGGGCAGGTCCATCGGCAACAGCCCGCAGCCGAACACCAGCGGCACGGCGACGATTTCGTCGAGCACGACCTGACCGGGGTCCTTGTCGCCCAACAGGCGGCAGGCCCGGGTGCAGATGGGGACCGCGGCGGCGGCTGCCAGCAGGGTCACCAGCAGGCGGACTTCGATCGGGCCGGGAATCGCTGCAACGGCCCAGGCAAAGCACAGACCCAGCAGGCTGCCGACGGTGCCCGGTGCCAGCGGGGAACACCCGGTGCCCAGGCCGCGTGCCAGCAGCAGGATCAGCTTCGAGGAGGCGGTGGTGGCCGGGTCGGTGTCGCCGTTGCTCAACTGTTCAGCCCTTTCGGCGCCGAGTATACTCGCGTGCTGTCGACCATGCTGCTCCTGATTCCTCCAGAAACGATGACTCATGCCAGACGAGCTGAAGCTCGACAAGACCGAATTCGTGAAGCAGGAGAGCCGTCAGCTGCGCGGCACGATTGCCGAGGAGCTGGTCGAGCAGGACGTGGATCACTTCAGCAAGGACAACGCCGGCCTGCTGAAGCATCACGGGTTGTATCAGCAGGACAACCGCGATGCACGCAAGCAGAAGAACGAGGATGGTTCGCGCAAGGGCAAGGCGTTCATGTTCATGGTCCGCACGCGGATCCCCGGCGGACGGGTGCCCTGTGACGCGTTTCTGGCCGAGCTGGACCTGTGCGAGCGGTTTGGCAACGGCACGCTGAGAATCACCAGCCGCCAGGGACTGCAGCTGCACGGCATCATCAAGGACGACCTGCAGCAGACGATCCGGGAGATCAACCGCACGCAGTTGACCACGTTTGGTGCCTGTGGCGACATCGAGCGAAACGTGATGTGTTGCCCGGCCCCCTTGCGGCACGACCCGATCCACGACCAGCTGCAGCAGGCCGCCGACTCGATCGCCGAAGAGCTCAGGCCGCGGACAACCGCCTACACCGAGATCTGGCTCGAGGACGACGAGGGGAACCGCGAGAACGTGTCGGAGTTTGTCCCGACCGACGAGCCGATTTACAAAGCCGCCTACCTGCCTCGCAAGTTCAAGACCGGCGTGGCGTTGCCCGAGGACAACTGCGTCGATCTCCTGACGTACGATCTCGGGCTGCTGGGGATTGTCGAGAGCGGCGAGCTGGTCGGTTACAACGTGTTCATCGGAGGCGGCCAGGGCGTAACGCCCAGTGCCGATAAGACGTTCCCGACGATCGCTCAGAAGCTGGCCTTCATTGGCACCGACGAGGTGGTGGATGTCGCGCGGTCGGTGGTCGAGGTCTTCCGCGACCACGGCAACCGCAGTGACCGCAAGATCGCTCGGCTGAAGTACCTGTTGGCCGGCTGGGGCATCGAGCGGATGAAGGGGACGGTCGAGGAGTACCTCGGGCGGCCGTTGGCCGAGCCTCATCCGGCCGATGTGACCGGGGTCGAGGATCACCTGGGTTGGACGGCCCAGGGCGACGGGCGGGATTTCCTGGGGATCTATGTCGAGAACGGCAGGATCCAGGACACCGAGAGTGACCGGACCAAGTCGGCGCTGCGTCGGATCGTGGAGACCTACCGGATGCCGACCCGGATGACGGCTCAGCAGAACATCCTGTTGTGCGACATCGAGCCGTCTCAGCGGGGCGAGATCGAGAGCATCCTCGCCGATCACGGCGTGATCCCGGCCGAGCAGCGATCTCTGATCAGGCGGCTGTCGATGGCCTGCCCGGCGTTGCCCACCTGTGGTCTTTCGATCACCGAGAGCGAGCGGGTGATGCCTGAACTGCTCGATCAGCTGGAGTCCGAGTTGACTCGCCAGGAACTTTCCGATGAACAGATCACGATTCACATGACCGGCTGTCCCAACGGGTGTGCCCGGCCGTATTCACCCGACATCGGCCTGGTCGGCAAGACGCTGGGCAAGTACACGGTGTTCCTGGGAGGAAACTCGCTGGGCACTCGCCTGGCCTTCATCTTCCAGGACCTGGTTCCGTTCCAGGAGATCGTCCCCACGCTGTCTCCGGTACTGTCGTATTTCGGCCAGGAGCGCTCCGACGGCGAGTCGTTTGGCGACTTCTGTGACCGCAAGGGATGTGACGACCTGGTGAGGCGACTGGACTCGGCGAAGGACGAGGGGTGATCCGGGTGCAACTCTCAGGCGACATGGTGGCAGCCCTGATCGATCATGCCGTACTGGGTCAGGCCCAGGGATCGGCAGATCTGGAGGAGGGTTGCGCGGTGGCCCTGGAGCTGGGGACTGCCAGCGTCTGCTGCAAGCCGGCGTGGCTGGGTCGCTGTGCCGAGTTGCTGGACGGGTCGGCGGTGTTGCCGAGTACCGTGATCGGGTTCCCTCACGGAGCTCATTCCACGTCCGTCAAGTTGGCCGAGGCGCAGCGGGCACTGTCCGACGGGGGCGCGGAACTCGACATGGTCGTCAACGTCGGGCGAGTTCGAGATGGTGCCTGGGAGGAGGTGACCGAGGAGATCCGTAGCATTCTTGGGGCGACTCGAACCGCCGGTGCGGCTTTGAAGGTGATCTTCGAGACCTGTTTCCTGGACCTCGATCAGATCCGCAGGCTGTGCGGGATCTGCAGCGAGCTGGAAGTCGACTTCGTCAAGACGTCGACGGGATTCGGCACCGCCGGTGCCACGGTAGAGCATGTGGAGTTGATGCGGTGCGAGTGTCCCGAGCGAGTGGGGGTCAAGGCTTCAGGCGGCATCCGCGACCTGGACACGCTGTTGGCGATGGTCGAGGCCGGAGCCACTCGGATCGGTGCCAGTGGTTCTGCTGCCCTGGTCCGTGATGCTCACGAACGGTTCGGGGCCACGACAGTTGACTGAGGAGCTTGCCCACTGATGGCTCATTGCCTGGTCACCGGAGGTGCCGGATTCATCGGCAGTCACCTGGTCGAGCGGCTGCTGGCCCGGGGCGATCGTGTCCGCGTGGTCGACGACTTCTCGACCGGGACTTCGGGCAACCTGGCCGCTGTGGCCGATCATCCCCAGCTCGAAATCCAGGACGGCTCGATTACCGATCCGGCGTTTCTCGAGTCATCGATTGCCGAAGTCGAAGTGGTGTTTCACCTGGCCGCGGCGGTGGGTGTGAAGCTGGTGGCCGAGAACCCGGTGCGGACGATCCATACGAACATCTATCCGACCGAGTTGTTGTTGCGTTTGGCCAGCGAGGAAGGTTTGCCATTCTTCCTGGCATCGACGAGCGAGGTGTACGGCAAGAACCCGAAGGAGACGTGGTGCGAGGAGGACGACCTGCAGTTGGGTCCGACCTCGCGGCCACGCTGGGCGTATGGCTGTTCGAAGGCGATCGACGAGTTCCTGGGCCTGGCGTATCACCGCCAGGGGTCTCTGCCGGTGGTGGTGGGTCGCTTCTTCAACGTGGTTGGTCCACGCCAGGTGGGCGCTTACGGGATGGTGATCCCGCGGTTTGTCGAGCAGGCCCTTTGTGGCGGGCCGGTGATCGTGTACGACGACGGCAGCCAGGTCCGCTGTTTCGCTCATGTGCAGGAGGTCGTCTCGAGCATCCTGGCCCTGATGGATCAACCGGCCGCAGCCGGGGGCGTGTTCAACATCGGCAGCGATCAGCCGGTCTCGGTGCGTCAGCTGGCCGAGCGGGTGGTTGCCAAGGTGGGTGGTGAGATTGCGATCGAGCACATTGCCTATAGCGAGGCGTACGGTGACGACTTCGAGGACATCCAGCGTCGGGTCCCGGTGGTGGACAAGCTCGAGGCTGCGATCGGCACCAAGCCCGCCATGACGCTTGACCAGATCCTGGATGACATCATCGCCTGGAAGCGATCCTCGATTGGCGGGGATGCTGCCGGTCAGTCCTGAGCGGAGCAGCCCACGTGGTCAGTTTGGACGACTCGCGGTTGACCGAGTTGGCGGCCGAGCCTCCGGGGCGTTTGTTGCCGGTACTGGATCGTGCTGCGGCGATGGCCCCGCTGGTGGTGTTGATGGCTGTGTTGCCGGGCCTGACCGCCATGGTGGCCGTGCCGGTGGAGAGCCAGGATCTCGGCAAGTCGGCCACAGAGATCCTCTCGCCCTGGGGCCGTTTCCTGTCCGAGCAGCCGTGGCGGGGTTGGTTGGCACGACACGAGTTGACCGTGTCCTGGTTGCCGGTGGTGCCGGCCTACCTGTCTTCAGTTGTCCTGGTCGGGATGGTCTGGCACGCTGCCGGCGGTCTGTTCGGGGCCCGCACCGGTTTGCTGGCTGCCTTGATGGTGTGCTGTCACGCACCGGTCTTGATGCTGGGCCGATCCTCAGAGCCACTGGCGCTCGCGGCCGTTGTTGCCACGGCCAGCGTGACCGGATTGATTGCTCACCTGCAACGCCAGCGGGGCCCGCTGTCGTTGCCCTTGCTGGTCTCAATCCTCGGCCTGGCGACGACGATTCTGCTGGCATCCTCGCTGGCGTGGTTGGTGCTGGTGCTGCTGAGCGTCGTGGTTGTCTGTCGTCCCGCGGGAGAGCTTGGGTTGTGGGGCAACGGTTCTGCGGCCGCCAGGACACATATTGTTGGACGCCTTCGCGGACCGGTCTCCGGCCTGGCGGTGATCGGAGGCGCGGGATTCCTGGTGGGTGCCTGGTTGTACTGGTCCGGCGATCGCGATTCGTGGCCAGGACTCCTGGCATCTGCCGAACGAGGTCTCCTGGGCTGGCCCACCCGGATGCA
>CAUZJR010000168.1:0-10545 GCA_963580005.1 Planctomycetota bacterium | reverse complement strand
CGGACTCTCGACCATCGCCTCCAGCGCCCTGACCACGGCCAGGCAACCCGGCAGGGTGGTCACGCAGGGCACTCCGTGAGCCACCGCGGCGGCCCGGATCTTGCCCTCGTCGGTCCGCGCCCCCTTGCCGCTGGGCGTATTGAAGATGAACTGGATCTCGCCGTTGGCGAGAAAGTCGAGCAGGTTGGGGCGGCCTTGGGCCAGCTTCTTGATCGTCTCGACCTCCACACCCGCCTCACGCAACACGTCGGCGGTCCCCGAGGTGGCGACCAGCTGGAACCCCATCGCCGTCACCCGTCGTGCCGGCTCGACCATCTGGGTCTTGTGCGGGCTGGCCATGCTGATGAACACCGTGCCCTCGCGGGGCAGGTCGTTCCCGGCGGCCAGCTGGCTCTTGGCAAACGCCAATGCAAACGACTCGTCGATCCCCATCACCTCGCCCGTCGAACGCATCTCCGGGCCCAGGATGATGTCGACGCCGGCGAACCGGTTGAACGGGAAGACACTCTCCTTGACCGACGTGTGAACCGGGACGATCTCGGAGGTGACTCCCAGCTCGGCCAACGTCTCGCCGGTCATCACCTTCGCGGCCACCCGCGCCAGCGAGATGCCGGTGGCCTTGGAGACGAACGGCACGGTCCGGCTGGCTCGAGGGTTCACCTCCAGCACGTACAACATGTTGTCCTTGACGGCAAACTGGATGTTCATCAGCCCCCGAACCTCCAGGGCCTCCGACAGCCTCCTGGTCGCCACCTTGATCTCCTCGATCATCTCCGACTGCAGCGAGTAGGGAGGCAGGGCGCAGGCGGAGTCTCCCGAGTGGACTCCCGCCTCCTCGATGTGCTCCATCACGCCACCCACCAGGGTCATCTGCCCGTCCCCGATCGCATCGACGTCGACCTCGATCGCGTCCTCGAGAAACTTGTCGATCAGGACGGGGTGACCCGGAGACGCATCGACCGCCTCGGCCATGTACTTCACCAGCGAGGTCTCGTCGTAACAGATCTCCATCGCCCGCCCGCCGAGCACGTAGCTGGGTCGGACCAGGATCGGGTACCCGACCTCCTCGGCCACGGCGCGAGCCTGCTCGACGTTGGTCGCAATGCCGTTTTCCGGCTGTCGCAGGTTGGCCTTTCGCAGGATCGACTGGAACCTCTCGCGGTTCTCGGCCGCATCGATCATGTCGGTCGACGTGCCGATAATCGTCACCCCCGATGCCTCGAGGCCCCGGGCCAGGTTCAACGGCGTCTGGCCGCCGAATTGTACGATCACCCCGTCGGGGTTCAGCCGGTCGCAGATATTGAGCACGTCCTCGGTCGTCAGCGGCTCGAAGAACAACAGGTCCGAGGTGTCGTAGTCGGTCGAAACGGTCTCGGGATTCGAGTTCACCATGATGCTCTCGATCCCCAGCTCGCGCAATGCGAACGAGGCCTGGCAGCAGCAGTAGTCGAACTCGATCCCCTGCCCGATCCGGTTGGGTCCTCCGCCGAGAATCATGATCCGCCGATGATTGTCCTCGTTCCCCGGCGTCTCGTCCTCATCCTCATACGTCGAATAGTAGTACGGCGTGTAGGCTTCGAATTCGGCGGCGCAGGTATCGACCTGCTTGAAGGTGGCGGCGATCCCCAGCCCCAGTCGATGACTGCGGACCTCGCTCTCGCTGGTGTCCCACCACCCCCCCAGTTGCCGGTCCGAAAACCCCGCCCGCTTGCCCTCACGAATCAACTCGCGTGGCACATCCTCGATTCTCTGGTACTCGCGCAGCCGCTGCTCGCATTCCACCAGCTGCCTCAGCTGGTGCAGGAACCAGGGATCGATCCCGGTCAAGTCCCGGATCTCCTCGACACTCATCCCATCCAGCAACGCGTACCTCAGGTAGAAGATCCGCTCGTCGTTGGCGATCGAGAGTTTCTGCTGGATCAGTTCGGGCGTCGCCTGCCGCTCGGTGCCCCAGGTATCCTTCTTGCCGCCCCCGAGTCCGAAGTGGCCGATTTCCAGGCCCCGCAACGCCTTCTGCAACGACTCGCGGAACGTCCGCCCGATCGCCATCGTTTCGCCCACCGACTTCATCTGCACGGTCAGCTCGGGATCCGCTTCGGGGAACTTCTCAAACGTCCACCTCGGGATCTTGGTCACCACGTAGTCGATGGTCGGCTCGAAACAGGCAGACGTTTCTCGGGTGATGTCGTTGCGGAGTTCATCGAGCCGATAGCCCACGGCGAGCTTGGCGGCAATCTTGGCGATCGGGAATCCCGTCGCCTTGCTCGCCAGGGCACTCGAACGACTCACCCGAGGGTTCATCTCGATGATCACCATCCGGTCCGAGTCCGGATCGATTGCGAACTGGACGTTGGACCCGCCGGTCTCGACTCCGATCTCCCGGATGCAGGCGATCGTCGCGTCCCGCATCCTCTGGTATTCCTTGTCGGTGAGTGTCTGGGCGGGGGCGACGGTGATCGAGTCGCCGGTGTGGACGCCCATCGGGTCGAAGTTTTCAATCGAGCAGATGATCACCACGTTGTCGGCGATGTCCCGCATCACCTCCATCTCGTACTCTTTCCAACCGATCACCGATTCCTCGAGCAACACCTCGTGGACCGGCGAGAGTTCCAGGCCGCGACGGACCTTGGCTTCGAACTCGTCCTTGTTGTACGCGATGCTCCCGCCCGATCCGCCCAGCGTGTAACTGGGCCGGATCACGATCGGCAGCCCGAGTTCTCGGATCGCGTGACGAGCCTCTTCGAGAGTGTGCACGATGAAGCCGCTCGGGACGTCCAACCCGATCGACTCCATCGCCTTCTTGAAACTCGCACGCTCCTCGGCCTTGGCAATCACGTGCTCCTTGGCACCGATCAACTCGACTCCGAGCTGATCGAGTACGCCGCGACGGGCGAGGTCCATGGCGACGTTCAGGCCGGTCTGCCCACCGAGTGTCGGCAGCAACGCTTCGGGTCGCTCGACCTCGATGATCTTCTGGACATACTGCCAGGTGATCGGCTCGATGTAGGTCCGATCCGCCATCTCGGGATCGGTCATGATCGTGGCGGGGTTCGAGTTGACCAGCGTCACCTCGTAACCCTCCTCACGCAACGCCTTGCACGCCTGCACACCGGAATAGTCGAACTCGCAGGCCTGACCAATTACGATCGGGCCTGATCCGATGATCAGGATCTTCTGGATGTCGGCGCGGCGCGGCACGGGAGCCTGGTTTCGCAGGGTGTCTCCGGAGGTTTCCGTCGGACGAGATCGGCCTTCTGGAGACAAATTTCCCCAACCGTAACAATCTGGTTGGCGGATGCAAGAGTGCTCTCGGGCTGGCCCTGCCGGGAAGACCGATCCCGAATTCCACCGCCCTCAAGGACCGCTTGGCTCGACCTCGTCGGCTCACCGCGGCACAATGACGTCGCCCAGCTTTGTTTGACAACTCGTGAGGACTTAACCGTGAAGACGCTCGTAACCGCGCTGCTCGTTCTGGTCACCCTCGTCGCCAACCAGGCCCGATCGGCCGACTCCACCGTCGGACTCAAACGGGGCACCGACTCAGTCGAGGTGACAATCGACGGCAAGCCGTTTGCCATCTACAACACCAGTAGCAAGCTGCCCAAGCCGTTCTTCCTGCCGGTGCGAGGCCCCCAGGGCACCGTGCTCACCCGGTCGCTGGAACAACAGGAAGATCACCCCCACCACAAGGGGGTCTGGGTGGCCGTCGATGAGATCAACGAAGTCAGGTTCTGGGCCGAGAAGGGGAAGATCGTCAACCGCGAGGTCGCCTTCGCACGCAACCAGGCCAACCCCGCCGTGATGGCCGTCACCAACGATTGGCTCGGTGAGGACGGGAAACCGATCGTCGTCGAAACCACCCGGATCAGCATCTTCGCCAACCGGATGTTCTCATACGACATCACCTTCACCGCACACCGCGATACGGTCACCTTCGGAGACACCAAGGAAGGACTGTTCGGGATCCGAATGAGGAACGAGCTGCGTGAGAGCGAGGGGGGCAAGGTGGTCAACGCGGCCGGAGCCGCCGGAACCGCTGCCTGCTGGGGACGGGTCAGCAACTGGATCGACTATTACGGCACCGTCGAAGGCAACACGGTGGGGATGACGCTGTTTGATCACCCGCTGAACTTCCGCCGCTCGAGGTACCACGTGCGCAACTACGGACTGTTCACGATCAGCCCGTTCGGCGAACGAGCCTACACCCGAGGCCAGCGACCGGCCAACCCGGCACTGTTGGCCCGAGGAGGCAAGCTGAGGCTCCGCTACGGACTCTACATCCACGCCGGGGATACCCGGCAGGGCAAGGTCGCCACCACCTATCTCGACTACCTCAAGCGATCAGGTGATGGCTACGTGCTGAGGTCGCCCGCAGAGACCAACCCGGTCGCGACGACGGGAACCAACTGATACGGCCCTCGGCCCAGTCTTCGGCCCGGTCTTCGGCCCGGTCTTCGGCCCGGTCGTCAGCCTGGTAGAGCCTCCCTTCGCCGCAACGCCGGCAGCCTCTATAATGGCCCCCCTGCGCCCGACGTGGGCGGTCTCGCCCCACCACCCCATCACCGCACCAGGCCGACATGCTGCGTACCCACACCTGCGGCGAACTCAGGGCCGAACACATCGGCCAGAGCGTGACACTGGGCGGCTGGGTCCAGAATTATCGTGACCACCGCGGCCTGGTCTTCATCGACCTCCGCGACCGATATGGCCTCACACAGGTCGTCTTCAATCTCTCGCACGACGAACAGATGCAGGCCGAGGCACGGGCGTTGCGGAGCGAGGACGTGATCCAGGTCGAGGGCGAGGTGATCAGCCGGTCCGAGAACGTCAATCCGAAGCTGGATACCGGCGAGATCGAGATCAAGGCGACGCGGCTGCTGGTGTTCAGCAAGAGCAAGACGCCGCCGTTTGAGCCGGCTTCGGCCGAGTTGCCCAACGAGGAGCTGCGGCTGAAGTACCGCTTCCTGGATCTCCGACGCGACGAACTGCAAAAAACTCTCGTGCTGCGATACCAGATGACCAAGGCGGCTCGAGACTATTTCGACCAGAACGACTTCCTGGAAATCGAGACTCCGATGCTCGGGCGGAGCACTCCGGAAGGGGCTCGAGATTACCTGGTCCCCAGCCGGGTCCACCCGGGCAGCTTTTTCGCTCTGCCACAGAGCCCTCAGATCTACAAGCAGATCCTGATGATCGCCGGCTACGACCGCTACGTACAGATGGCCCGCTGCTTCCGGGACGAGGACCTGCGAGCCGATCGGCAGCCCGAGTTCACCCAGGTCGATGTCGAGATGGCCTTTGTCCAACGCGACGACGTCCTCGAGACCATCGACGGGCTGATGGCTCACCTGGTCAAGGTCATCCGCGGCGAAGAACTCAAGCTGCCCATCCCCCGGTTCAGTCACGCCGAGGTGCTCGAACGCTACGGAAGCGACAAACCCGACCTGCGGTTCGAAATGGAACTGGTCGACATCGGTGAGATCGCCGGGGCCTGCGGATTCGGGGTGTTCAAGAACACGATCGAGTCGGGTGGTCGAGTGCGAGGCCTGAACGCGCGGGGTGCTGCCGAGGGCTACAGCCGCAAGAAGATCGACGCGTTGACCGATTTTGTGGGCAACTATGGAGCCCGCGGTCTGGCGTTTTTCCGGGTCGCCGACGGAGCCCTCGATTCGCCCATCGCCAAGTTCTTCGACGAGGAACACCACGCCGCGATCATCGAAGCGATGTCGGCCGAGCCGGGAGACCTGCTGTTCTTCGTCGCCGACTCCGATTCGGTCACCTCCGCAGCACTCGCCGCGCTGAGACACCAGCTGGGGGCCGAGCTGGAACTCTACGACCCCGCCGAACTGAACATCGCCTGGGTGATCGACTTCCCGTTGCTGGGGTGGAACGAGGGCGAGGGTCGATGGGACGCCGAGCATCATCCGTTCTGCTACCCCGTCGAAGAAGACCTCGAGTCGCTGACCAGCGACCCGGGATCGGTGCGGGCCCAGTCCTATGACCTGATCTGTAACGGCTACGAAGCCGGCAGCGGCAGCATTCGTATCCACGATCCCGTGGTACAACAGCAGGTCTTCGACCTGCTGGGGATCGAGTCCCAGGAAGCCGAACAGCGGTTCGGCTTCCTGCTCGAAGCACTCCGCTACGGCGCCCCCCCGCACGGTGGCATCGCACTGGGACTCGATCGCTGGGTGATGCTGTTTGCCGGACACGACAACATTCGCGACGTGATCGCGTTCCCCAAGACCCAGAAGGCCGCCGACCTGCTCAGCGGAGCACCCTCACCGGTCGACGACCGGCAGCTGCGTGACCTGTCGATCAAGACCGATTTGCCCGACACGCCCAACACGGACACGTCGTCCTAGTACGGCCCCTCGACACGCTGGGCAACCCATCGGCATCCGGGACCGGACCAGCCATGCCGGCCGAACCGACCGCCATCTATCTCGACAACCACGCCACCACGCGGACCGATCCGCGGGTGGTCGAGTCGATGCTGCCGTTCTTCAGCGAACGCTTCGGAAACGCCGCCAGCACCAGCCACCGCTTCGGCAACGACGCGGCCGACGCCGTGGAGTCCGCTCGAGAAGAAGTCGCCCGGTTGGTGGGGGCAGCGACACAGGAGGTCATCTTCACCAGCGGGGCGACCGAGGCGAACAACCTGGCTCTCAAGGGACTGCTCGAACACGCCCAGGCACCTCGCCACCTGGTCGTCTCGAAAACCGAACACCCCTCGGTGCTCGATCCCGTCGGACGACTCGAACGAAACGGTCACCGAGTGACTCGAGTCTCCTGCGACGACACCGGCCAGGTCGATCCCTCGGACGTCCTCGCCGCGATCGAGCCGGACACGGCGGTGGTCAGCGTGATGTGGGCCAACAACGAGGTGGGCACGATCAACCCGGTCGCCGGGATCGCCGAAGGTTGTGCCGACCGCGAGGTTATCTTCCACACCGACGCGGTTCAGGCGGTCGGTCGCATCGACGTCGATTGCGGCAGCCTGCCCGTCGGACTGCTCTCGCTGTCGGCTCACAAGATCTACGGACCCAAGGGCATCGGAGCACTCATCGTGCGACGCGGAGATCGACGGATCCGACTTGCACCTCAGATTGAAGGAGGCGGCCACGAATCTCATCTCCGCAGCGGCACGCTGCCCGTGCCACTGATCGTCGGCTTCGGAACCGCCTGCCGACTGGCTGGTGAATTGATCACGAGTGAAGCGGCGCGGTTGAGAGCATTGTCCCGGCGGCTGTCCGAGGGTATTGGCATGCGACTCGAGGGTGTCCATGTCAACGGGCACACCGAAGATCGGCTGCCGGGCAACCTGCACCTGGGTTTCGAGGGCGTCGACGGCGACGCGCTGCTGGCCGGCTTGAAACGGATCGCCGTCAGCAGCGGCTCGGCCTGCACCACCGCAGACCCCGAACCCAGTCACGTGCTGGCAGCCATGGGCGTCCCCGAAACACTCAGCCACGCCAGCCTCCGCTTCGGACTCGGTCGGTTCAACACCGAGGACGACATCGAGGTGGCGATCGAGGAGGTGGTGGCGACGGTCCAGAGGTTGCGGGGTGGCAGAGAGGGAGGGGGCAGCGGCGGGGCTTAGCGGTGTTTCACAGCGCCGGTTGACACGGCGGCCAAGCCGGCACTACAGTCCCGCCTCGCTCGACGCTTCCGGAGCCCCCCCCGTGACCATCTCGGTACCGCGACACCCCTCCTGGTGGCGACCCCTCTGCCTGGTCGTCGCACTCGGGATGCCGCTGGCGGTCCTGGCCGCGGGGTGCCTGAACTCGCCTCGCGTCCCCGCCGATACCGGCAGCGGGCCAATCCGCCGGCCTGTCACCGTGCCTCGGATCGAGCCGGCCAGCATCATCCCCTTGTCCTGGCGACCGTCCAAGACGGCTCGTGAATGGAAATCGATCGTGCTGCATCACACCGCGACCGAGGCGGGCAGCGTCGAATCGATCCACGCCAATCATCTCAAGCGCACCACCAGGGGCCAGCCGTGGCTGGGCATCGGCTACCACTTCGTGATCGGCAACGGCAAGGGCATGCCCGATGGTGCCGTCAAGCCGACATTTCGCTGGCGCGACCAGTTGCACGGGGCTCACGCCGGTCACCAGGCCCACAACCAGCACGGCATCGGCATCGCGTTGATCGGTCACTTCGACAAGCACCCGCCGACCCCCAAGCAACTCGCCTCGCTGCGGCGGCTGATCGCTCACCTCAAGACAACTCACTCGATCCCCGCCGCCGGCCTGCTGGGACACGGCGACATCAAGTCGACCGCCTGCCCGGGCAAACTGTTCCCGCTGGCGACCTTGAAAAGAGAATTCCGAGGCGGAAGCGTCACTCCTTAGACGCGGCCTTCTTCGGCTTCGCCTTCGCCTTCGCCTTCGCTTTGGCCTTGGCCTTCGGATCGGGCAGGGTGTCCTGCGGGTACACCAGCACTCGGTCGTGGACCAGCAGCACGAGGTCGGGCCGGTCGTCGCCGGTCACGTCGGCGATGACCGCCTCGCGAGGCTCGCTGCCGCTTCCGGCCGCGCCCCGAAACGACTTCTGCTCAAAGACAAGGAAATCCAGTGCGTGGCGGAGTCCGTGAGCGGGTGAGTGGTCGAGCAGGCTGATCCGGTGCGATCGCCTGTCGATCGCCGCGACGTCGATACGGCCGTCGCCGTTGAGATCTCCGCTGACGGTCGTCGAGAGCAGGGCCTGCTTGCGGCGAGGTTCGAACGACGCCAGCTCCTCGACCCGCAGCCCCTTGTGGCCGTTATACAGAACCGCAAACTTCCCATTGCCCACCAGCAGCAGGTCCTCACGCTTGTCGCCATTCAGATCAGCGATGCGATTGGCCCGGTAGCCCAGCGTCCCCAGTTCCACCTCACGCCACGGCTTGAACAACTTGCCCTCGCCCTCGCGACGCATCATCCTGAGCTGACTCACCCCGGTATCGATCAACACGATCTCCTTGCCGGCAGTGCCATCGAGTTCGAGTGCGGCGACGCCGGCGATCTTGGCGTTGGATTCGATCACGTTGTACTGGTCGATCACCCGCCACGCACCCTCGGGTGTCAGGGCGACGTTGCGAGCGAACTTCTGCTGAGCCACCAGGATCGACTGCTGCTCGAGACGACCCACGAACAGCTGGCCGGGATCGATGTTGCCCAGCTGAATACCTCCGCTGGTCGCAACCGACTTCAGTGATCCGTCGGCCTGGGTGATCATCAAGACCGGCGGCTGCTCGAGGTCCTGGAACACCAGCAGGTCGGATCGAGAGTCACGGTTGGCGTCGACGGCGACCAGGTAGTGAGGTGTTCCCTTGAGTGTCACGGGGACCTGGGCCAGCTTGCCGAAGGATCGGGGAACCAGCTTGCCATCGCCGCCGCGGCCCAACGCGCCCAGCACGTATCCGCTGCCTTTTTCGGGCTTCGCCACATAGACAATCTCGGGGCCCGGCTTGCCGTCCACGTCGACCAGCGCACAGGCCAGGGGATCACCCGCTACGGCCAGTGGCCTGGGGAATCCCAGCCGGCCGTCGGCCATCCGGCTGACTCCCAGGGTCTTCTCCTTGACGCTGACCACCACGACCTCGTTCCCCGCCACTCCGTCAACGTTTCCGATCTTCACATGTCGAGTGTCCTCGAGACCGGGAAACGCGGTGCCCAGGTCGAGCCCACCGCTTTGCCGCTGCCTGAAGACAATCACCCGGGCACCGGCCGGATCCGAAACCACCACGTCGATGCGGCCGTCGCCGTCGACGTCGCCGGTGGCCACGTCACGGAGTGACTCGGTCCGAGCCGCTCCCTGGCGACCGAAGCCGTACTGGATCAGCCGCTGCTTCTGTTCGCTGTCGTCGTCTGCTGCGGGACCGCGGACCCGCAACAGCTTGACCCGGTTGGTCGACGACTCGACCAGTACCAGCTCGCGACCGCGACGTCCGTCGAGATCCTGCAGCTGTACATCGCGGTGGGCCGGCAACTTCAGTCGCAGCTCCGGACCAAGCCGACCTGTGGTGTCCTGCAGGCGAACGCAGAACGTGCGTTTCTGAGCTTCGACGGTCGTGTAGCACAGGTCCTGGCGACCGTCGCCGTCGAGGTCGCTGACATGGGCCAGGCCCAGCAGGGCCGACGTGTTCATCAGCTGCTGCGGTGTGCCCAGCTTCCCCTGCTCGGACTGGAAGAAGATCGACGTTTCGAACTTGCCGATCACCACCAGGTCGCTCTTCCCGTTGCCGTCCAAGTCGCCGGTCGCCAGGTTGCCGCGGATCGGGTTCAAATCGGGAATACGGAACTCGACCGTCTCGGACCACTCGCCCGCCTTGGGCTGAAATCGAACCACCAGGTAATTGGGGGCTCCCAGGTAGGCCAGGTCGGGACGGCCGTCACCGTTGTAGTCGCCGACCACCAACGCGTTGACCTGGCGATTGACGGGAATCTTGCGGTGCTCGAACCGCCAGTCACTCTCGACCGCGTTGACCTCACCGTCGGGATCCGCGACCGGCTCTCCAGCCGGCTTCTGCTTGCGCTGGTGCAGGTAGTCGATGCGACT
>CAUZJR010000167.1:0-10578 GCA_963580005.1 Planctomycetota bacterium | reverse complement strand
ACCCACTATCAACAGCCACTTCCGCTGATCGGGGAAGAAGAACGAGGCGACGATCAACGCGATGCCCAATACCAGCACCAGCGTGAATTGCCAGACATTCAGCGGAGAGGTCGGCAAAACGGCCCCGCCTCCCGACGACACTCCGGAACCACCCGAACCCGTCGACGGAGCCGCGGACTTCGGGTCATTGAGAGTCATCTCCGACAACCCCTTCACTCCCGCCAGGATCCCCGCGGGGAAATCCTTCTGCTTGAACTGCGGGATGATCGACTGGTTCATGATCTTCGCGGCGTGCAAGTCCCAGTCCTGTCCCCAGTCGTTTCCCAGTTCAATGCGGGCTTTGCGGTCTCCGACACTGACCAACAACAGGACCCCCTTGTTGATCAACTCGCCCTGGCCCCCTTTGGCGCCGATTTGCCACTTGTTGAACCACGCGGCCGCAAAACGCTCGATCGAATAACCCGTCGCACCGTAACGCGCCATCGAGTCGATGGTGACGACGATGATCGGCTTCTGGTTCTGCTCAAAGGACTGCTTCTGGATCGCACCGATCTCGGTCTTAACCTGAGGAGGCAACAACGAGGCGTAGTCTTGGACGAAGTTGAAGTTGGCTGGAACTTCGGGGATGGTCAAGTTGTCCTGAGCTGATACGGACGATGCGGTCCCCGTGACCCAAAGCCCCAGCACCAGTATCCCGAATCGCCCGGCCGCCCGGATGTCCCTAACTGCCAACATGCCGCCGCTCCTGTCGTGCCCGGGCCCGTCTCATGGGCCCGGCCGCAAATGTTACCGGAAAGTCGGTCCGTGAATTCACCAAGAATTGCCCTCACGCGAATGGTTCTTCCGTTTCGATCACGAACCGGAGCATGATGGCGACTAAGTGATAACCAAAGCGAGATGTGATTTTAGTACCAGGACGGATTCTACCCGACATTGGCCATTGGGTATGGCAGACCAGTTGGGTGACGCCACCCAGCCAGTTGCCTGAGCATTATGCGAGTGCTTCGTCTAAAATTCAATTCTCTGCGCAAAAGTCGTGGCGGCTGGAGAGGCCGGCGACACGCCTGGAGATGATGAAGAGGCGGCTTTGAGAGTGTTGACAATGCGGCGGGAATCTGGACCACGCGATCGGACCCCGGGAACGATCTGTCGGTGATGGGCCTGATCGAGACTTTCCTTCTGTTATGGTGAGTTGCAGACCTCCGGTCTTGTGGCAGGAACCGACATTGAGAATTCTCGCCGTACTCCCGCTGATGTGGATCACCGCATCGGCCTGCCACCCAGCAGAAGTGATCGCCGCAGAGCTTCGCCCCAAGCGGGTGGCTGGGGCAGTTGCCGATGGTGACTGGCCGGCCTATGGCCGAGACGGTGGCCTGACGGGATTCTCACCACTGGTCGGAAGCCTCGCAAAACCGCCTCAACGACTCTGGACAGTCGACCTCGGCGGGCGCATGACCAGTGGGGAAACGGTCCGGTTGGCCGATGTCGATGGAGATGGCCAGGATGAACTTCTCAGGGTCCTGCCGGATCGGATTCTGTGCCAAAGCGTCCAGGGAAAGCGGTTGTGGGAGACAACGGTCCTGCCGCGACCCCGGGTGACGCAGATCCGCGATTTTGCCGGAGACGGGACTCGCGGTCTGCTCGTCGATGTCAACACGGGTGTGGAACACCGGCGGTACATGGTCAGTGGCGTGACGGGACACGCGTCGCTGCTGTATTCGAGCCGCAACGTGTTCGGACGTTACGAACGCTTCGGCAAGATCCTGGAAACCGTGGCGGGAGAGCAACTCTGTGCCTGGTGGAGCGGTGACCCGATCGCTCGATTCGGAGGCAGCTCGGCGCGGTGCGAAGGGTACCTCTGGAGTTTCGAGAACGGTCTCGAAAAACCGCGACTCCGCTTCCAGGCCAAAGAGGCGGGCACGATCTACGCTCCACTGCATCTCTTTGCGGACATGAACCGAGACGGTCGTCGCGACATGGTCATGATCTCACACGAAAAGGTCTGGGTGTACGACCTGGCAACCGGTCGCAAGATAATGCAATCGCACTGGGGACCTCGCATCCGCACCTACTGGGCAGCCACCGCAGCCGAACCACTCAAGAAAGGCGAACCCCCCTCGTTGCTGATGATCAACCCCATGATCCCCGGCGTACAGGTTGTCACCCAGGATGGCACGAAGACGCTCCGCAAGTGGAAGCAGGTTGTCGGCGGTGTCGAGGACCAGTACCAGAACACGGTGAAGATCACCAGGGGTGCTCCGGACCCGTTCGTCGATCTGGATGGGGACGGTAAGCTGGAAATCCTGGCCGCGGTCACCAACGAGCACGGCGACGAGCGAACCCACCTGGTGATCTTTGCCGCTGACGATGGCCAGCGACTGTATGACATGCCTGACCAGTCGGTCCTGACCGTCGACCAGCTCGACGACAAGCCGCCGATCGAAGTGCTGTTGCGAGAAGGAAAGAACACCCTGCGGATCTGCCACTGGAATGGACGGCGATTCGTCGATTGCTGGCGAGACGAGGATGTCGAGCCGTTGATCCGGCCAGCACCTCCGGAAGGACATCTTGCTCGTGCTGTCGGGGCGAGGAACACCGGACGCAACATGCCGCTTTGGCGAGAGGCGGAGGGTTCGAAGCGGTTCCTGATGCGATTTTCAGACGGCGTCTCCAGTTGCCGATTGGCCAACTCGTCCATCACGCGCATCCGCAAGATCGCGAAGCACGCGGCTCTGGGAAATGCGGGCGTTTCATCCGACAAGGGCTACAGCTGGGATGGCAACACGCTCTCGGTCGAGAAAGACGGCCGTCGCACCGTCACTTTTCGAATGCCTCGCCGTCGGTCGTACCTCTCGGAGCCCCCCCTGGTCGGCCACCTCGGCCAACTCGGCCACGGCCGCCGCGTCGTTGTGCGAGATTTCCAGGGGAACTTCATCCGGCTGGAACACGACGGGACGGGCCGCCATGTGCTGGTCAAGAGCACTCAAACCGCCCGGGGGGGATGCCTTGCCGATCTCAATGGTGATGGACAGAACGAGTTGCTCATCCCGGTGATGATCGAGAACAGCTCACCGGTTGTCGTCTCGGTCGACGCCTCGGGTCGCCGACGGCTGCAAATCACAAGTCCACCCGGTACGACCGAGGCCTCGCTGGGCCCGACCGGCCGGCTGGGCGAGGGGAAAGGACGCTGGTTCGTAGTCCGCTATCGAGTTCGCTCGGCGAACACGCGGGTTGTCGCCTATGACGGCCGGACGGGAAAGGCGATCTGGACCCGTGATTACCTGGGACCGAATCGCACGCCCGCCACCAGCTTTGTCCTGCACCTGCCCACGGCAGTTCACGACATGGATGGCGACGGTGCTGACGACCTGATCGCGTCATCGGAGAACTGGTACGAGGTGATCAGCGTGAAAGACAATCGCACGCTGGCTCCCAACCGCACGATCACGGCCGCGGTGCCCGGTCACTGGGGCGCGTACGCGACGCCGATCGTCTTCGATCCTTTGGGCAACGGAACACCGTGCGTGTTCCACAACAACGCCTACGCGTTGACGTTGCTGACCCGGCTCGATGGCGCACCGATCTGGCACTATGGACTGACTCGCGATTCGACCCACGCCAGCAAATCCGGCCTGGCCGACCTGGATGGAGACAAGAGGATCGAGATGGTGACGTCACAGAAAGACGGGCTGCTGCGTGCCTTCAGTTCTTCCCGGGGTCACGACAAGTGTCCGCACTGTCCCGCCAGCCAGAAACTCACCGATGCCAACCACGGTGGTCACGTTCGCTGGACGTTTCGGCTTCGACCTCCCCTGAGCGACTTCGCGACGCTGGACGTCGATGGCGACGGACGAACCGAGCTGTTGTGTGGATCGGGAGACGGCAAGTTGTACGCACTCGAGGAGACCTGCAATTCGTGCAGGATCCTGTGGTCGGTCGACCTCGGCGCACGAGTCCTGTCGCCAGTGATCGCGGATCTGGACGACGATGGAAACCCGGAAATCCTCGTAGCGACTTCCGATGGAAGACTCCACTGCCTCGGCCGCAGGAAGAACGGCCCGGTGTCACTTCGCCTTGGGAAATGACCTCACCACGGACTGGTACTTCCACCTGATGATGCCGCGGCGTCCGCGATTGATGCCTGAGATATGACACGCGAATTCCCGCGGGCCAATCAACCGCGGGCCGTCCGCAGAATTGCAAACGTCAGCGGGTGAAACGAGCGTTGCTCTGGCTTGCACCATGCCGTGCCTGGCGGTCGGCAGCAAACCGCATCGAGAACAGGTCCGCGTCCTTCAGCTCAAATCGTAAGCGAACGGGCTTTCCGGAAATCGTGCCCACGTTCGCTCGGCTCTTCCAGGTGACCGGGCGTTTCAGAGAATTGCCAAACAGCTCGACACAATCGTCCAGGGAAAAACCGGGCAGCGGCTTCCCGGTCGTTCCCTGGATCTCGACCCGGAGGCCTCCGAGTGCCGATGTCGAGTAGTTCAGCAGCAGTTGCTTGCCGGTGAACCGAAGCAACCTGGTGGTGAACGAGCCTCCCGAGAGAGGTGCCGATGCGGAAACGAAACCGTCCCGGCGGATCGCGTATCGGTTGTAGGTCACACCTTTGCCAAACCACGCGCCGTGGTCCTGCAGGTAGAACGACCACTCTGGATCACCGCCCGGCAGCCGCGACGGGGATTCGAAGAGATTCAGCGCCGTTCCGCCAAATCCGTAGAACCACTGTTCAGCGGTTGCCCCCGGTCGAACGAGTGCCTCGGGCCAGACTTGAAAGGCACGTCCGTCGCGGCTGCTGATGAAACTGGTGTCCGTGTAGACCGATGCGTAATAGGCCGACGATCGTGCGATACGTTGATTCAAGGGCGAGAATCGGCTCCGTCCGGGGACGTAGCGCATGGGGAATCCGATTCGCAGATGCTCGGCCCCGGGGTACAGCTGCAATTGCGTTGTGTAGAGTTGCGTCATCCGCTCAGGACGCCACTCGACCCAGTCCCCCTTGGTCCAGTTGACGAAGTCAGTCGAGGTGGCGACACGCACATCGCGATCCTGCAGGTAGAACTCGTGCCGGGCGTACTTCCGCGTATCGCCCTTTTTGTTCTTGAAGTCCCGGTAGTAGGCGAAGTACTTCTTTTGGAGCGGATCCCAGAACGCCAGATTCTGTGAGTCCATCATCCCGTCAATAATCACGGGTTGTTTCTGCATCATGGTCCAGTGCAGTCCATCTGGCGATGCAAACGCGAACAGCGTTCGGTGATCGTGACCGCCCAGTGCCTTGAATCTCTCGTTCGGTTTGCACTGGGGGTTGGTGTCGATCAGCGGAGTGAAATTGTGGGAGGCTCCGGTGAAGGGGACCTTCTTCCCGCTGAGCAGGTCGTGGCCGTCCTTGAGTGTCTGGCCCTGGGAGAAGTCGATTTTGCAGGCGGGGTCCAGCGTCAGAATGATGTTGTTCTTTTCCCACCCCTTGCGTTTCACGAACCCGAGGTCCGGGCGTTTCCATGTCACGCCGTCGCCGCTCGTCATCACGCAGGTGGTGGCGAAGTGACCGTGCTGGACCTTGCCATCCAGGATCAGCGTGGTGCCCCGGTAATAGAGGAAGAACTGGCCGTTGTGTTTCAGTACGGTCGCGTAGGCGCTGTTGTTTCCTTCCCAGGGCTTGTCGAGCGTGATCGAGTCGGTCTGTCGAACCGGGTGATGCAGCCGCAGTCGCAGGGCCCCGGCCTTCCTGGCGATCAGGTGCTCGTCGATCAGTGGCTCGAGTCGTCCGCCGATGTCGAGCACGCCCTGCTCAGATGCGGGGCTGGTGGCAAGCGGCGTGGGCTTGCTGACCTGGGCCATCGAGGGCCCGCAGCAGAAAACCGTCGTAACCAGCAGGAAGCAGTAGCGATTGGTCACACGTTGCACGGCGGGGGTCTTTGTATGGCCAGGGGACGGTCACGCGGCGTTCCAGCGTATCAGCGCGGTGGTGGGATGGCAAAACGGCGTGCCGGCGACCCACGGAAAGCGCTGACGGCGTCAGCGGCGGGGGGGTGACATGGATCTGGCGGGTTGAACGCCGGGGATGGGATGGGGAGACTGGGGCTGGGTGTCCGCTGCAGAGGCGGTCTCTCACGGACAGTCTGAGATTCGATACGAGAGACGGCTCATGTTCTGGCTTCGATGTTGCCGCACGTTTTCACTCGCGGCCTGGCTCTGCGGATCCTTGCTGTCTTCCCGGTCGATCGTGGCCGAGGACAGACGCGATGTCCTGGATATCGGCTCGCGAAAGCAGCTGTTCCTCGACGAACGACTGATCGAATCGAGCCGCGGTGTGCGTTTCGAAATCAACACCCCGCATGCGATGCGCGAACCGGTGCTGGTTGCCGATCAAGGGAGCGAGAATCCCGAGGATGCGTTTGTCTGGAGCTACTCGTCTGTGGCCAGGGTCGGCGGCAAGACTCGCCTCTGGTACCAGGTGAACACGCTGAAATTCAGGCCGCAGCCGGTTGGCTTCGTCCTGACAGACAAGTGGCTGGCGTACGCCGAGTCAAGCGACGGAATCCACTTCACCAAGCCCAAGCTGGGGTTGAACGAGTACCGCGGCAGCCGTGCCAACAACATCGTCATCCCGGGAGTCGAGGGTGGCCATGTGTGGATCGATCCTCGAGCCAGGCCAAAACACCGCTATCGTTTTCAGACGTATGGAGGCGGCGGGAAGCTGGCGTTTTACGGGTCCCCGGACGGGATTCGCTGGAAGAAAACACACACCGCCACAGTGGGCCACAACGACACGCAGAACATTGCTTTCTGGGACGCGGCAGTGCAGCGGTACTTGCTTTTCACTCGGAAGTGGCCCGGCAACTTCCGAGTGCATCGCCGGTTGGATTCTGACGACCTGGTTCACTGGAACAACGAAGTCGTGGTCATGCGAGCCGACGGAACGGACCTCGCGAAGTACAAATCCGCAGCCAGCGTTCACCCGGTCGATTACTACGGCGCGTGCGTGTTCAAGTACCCTGACGAGCACGGGCTGTACGTGATGCTTCCGCAGGCGTTCTGGCACTGGTACGCGCGGGGGGGGCAACAGAGGGTGGGCCCCAACCTGTATGACGTTCGGTTGTGCGTGAGCCATGACGGTCGGAAGTTCCGCCGGGTGGCGGACCGTGGAGTCTTTCTCCGCCCCGGCCCGGAAGGGACGTTCTTTTCCGGTTCGGTCTGGGTGCTTCCCGCCCCGATCCGGATGGGGGATGAACTGTGGTTCTACTTCCAGGGATCCAACGCGGATCATGACGGCAATCTGATCCCGGGTTCAGACAAGTTTCGCACGGGGATCGGCCGGGCGGTGTTGCGGCTGGACGGTTTCCTTTCTGCAGATGCCGGCTTCAACGGCGGCGAAATCGTCACGCCACTCGTGAAATTTCAGGGAAAGCGATTGGAACTGAACGTCGATAGCGGCGGTGGCGGCGTGGTTCATGTTGAATTGCTCGACGAACAGGGGCATCCGATTCCCGGCTTCACCGTGAAGGAGGCCACGCCGCTGAGCTGCAATTCGGTGCGGAAGACTGTGACCTGGGGTGAAAACGCAGACATCAGCCGTTTTGCCAACCGCTCGATCAAGATCCGTTTCCGCATGCGTGACTGCAAGTTGTATGCGTTCCAGTTTCGGCCGTGAAATCGGATGGCGGTTTCGGCCGGAACGACGTCCCGGGCACGCTCGACGTGGCAAGAGCGTCGCGGGTCCTTGTTCTCGATCCCGGATCAAGCAGTTGATCCGGGTCGAGACGAGGAGTGGCCAGGCCTCCAGGGGCCGGCTTGCGAGAGGTCTATTGTCGCTTGAACTTCGCTCGTGTCAGCTTCAGGTATTGGCCACTGGACACTCTGACATCCACCGAACCGCTGAAGTTGTCGTTTTGCACGATTTCTGTCTTGCCCACCGGTCCTGATTCCACCGAGAAGTACGCTTCACCAACACTCGTGAGCCGGTAGGACCCGGCTGGAATGTCGGAACCGACGAGGTGGTATCCGGAAAAATTGTAGTTCTCGATTCCCTTGAGTATCTCGTACCGCTTCTTGCCCGTCTTGTACTCCGACTGCTTCACGGTCGCGATCTTGATCAGGAAGCCCAGCGTCTTGACGTTGCCGACTCCGTGCACATGGACGTATCCGAAGGATGAGAATCCTTCATTGTCGATGATATTTCCGTTTGTGTCCTCTTCTGAATAGTAGTGGTTGGTTCCGGAAGGAATATACAGATACTGGCCCTCGGGGATACCGCCGAGTGGATATGTGGCCGGCGCGAAGGCCTGCTTGCTGGAAACCCAACCCGTCACGGCGTTTCGCGCCTTCTCGATTTCCGGAGCCACTTTGGGTTTCGGTGGCGGACGTCGGACCGGCGTCGGCTTGGTCACGGGACCCGGTGCTGGTGCTGGTGCTGGTGCTGGTGGCTGCGTTGCTGCGTTGCTGCAGTGGTGGGCTGTTTAGCCGAGAGTTGCCTTGTGAGTTCTTCATTCTTGGCCTTGTATTCGGCCAATTGTCGAGCAGCATCATCCTGGTTTGCACCCGTGGTCCCTGCGGTGTCTGCTCCTCAACCCGCAAGCAACAGCAACAATGATCCGTAGGCAAGTGTGCGTTTCATTTCGTTCGCTCCAGCACCCCAGGGACGTGTCTCCACTCGTACCAGGTTCTCTCTGGCAGCGTCCGTTCGCGAGTCCCAGCATCGCGGGGTCGAGCCGGGCTTCTGACGTGTATCGAGATCCGCGGTAACGGTGGCATGACCCGGTGCGATCGGGCAGCCCCGAGCCTTGCTACTGTGAGCCAGGTGACTTCACCTTGCCGGGAACGGTGTTCACGATCTGGAAGGCGAACAACTTCACGAATCTCATCGTGAACCGCAGCTGGATGGGTCGACCCATGAACCTGGCAAGATCCGTGCTCTTCTGCCATCGAGGGCGGAGCCGGACGCTGTCGGACTTGAGTGGGTGGGACCGGGCAAGAACTTTGCCGCTGTCCCCGAGAACCTCCACGATCAACTGGCTGCCAGTCGATGAGGACTGGGCCAGGTCGGCGTCCGCATTGATCTCGACGTGTTTGCCTCGCAGGAAAAACCGCCTGGTGGTGACCACACCGGGCTGTCCTCGGGCATCGAGCGAGACGAAGCCGTCGAGCCGTTGAACGTAACGATGAATGCCGCTGGGTGTCCGTTTTCCGTACCAGGCCGAATCGTGAGGAACATCAGTTTCACAGCCGTACATCCAGATCTCGTCCTTGACCCTGACCATTCCCGGTCCCATGTAGGCGGTATAGGCAACCTGTTTCCCGATCCGTTTCGCGTTGGGATTGGGTGGAACATAGGGGCGGTGAAACTTCCTGTGAACGTGAATCCCATCGCGGCTCGTGGCCAGCTGAATCGTGCACTCGCCGGTGTCGTACCTCATCAGCGTCGGGAAGAACAGGTACACACCCGGAGCGTAGGGGTACATGGTCGCCGCTGAGGTGTAGATGCCGCTGCCCCATTTTCCGCCCGGGTCGTGTTCATCTTCGGCGAGGATTTCGTTGAGTTTCGGAGGTGGCCGCCAGTCATCGGCCTGCTTCCGCGACACCTGCGGGAAATGGCGGAAGTCGTCGGATTCGGCCCGTGCGACTCGCCGCGAAGGCTTGCCGATCCGCTTGCCGGTTTTGTCTCTCTGCCAGCAGTTGCTTCTCACGTAGGCCACGTACTTCTTGATGGTGGGGTCATAGAAGGCTGAGTTCTGGGTATCGGTGTCGCCGGGCATGATGATGCCGTCGGGGGTGTCCACCGGAGCCCAGTGAATCCCGTCCGGGGACACGGCTCCGCTGATCGATGGATACGGCCCCCGGGAAGCAACGCGATAAAAGTCTCCGAAGATCATCTTGTACTTTTCGGCCGGGCTCTTCGCGTTGGGGTCGATGAACACATGATGGCCGTGTGCATATCCCCGATGACCTAGGCGGATGATGTTGTTGTCGGTGGATCCTTGATGGGCGAATTGTCCGAGTCGGGGTTTCGTCCAGCGAATGCCGTCCTGGGACACGGCATAGCAGAGCCGGCTCATCCAGTGACCCGGGATCTTCTCGACGTAAGTCCAGACCTCATACCACATCCGAAAGTCGTCACCTTCTTGAATGACCGTCACAAAGCCCAGACCGGCAGACGCCCACGGATCGGTCGCGTGCACCACCCGTTCGGCTCGGCGTGCCGGATTCAGAGTGAATCGAGCATCCCTGGCCGACTCGACCATGTACTCGTCGATAAACAGCTGCTTCGCACCGCCGATCTCACGCGGCTGCTCGGCGGGGGCCATGGAGGTCAGCCAGCCGACGAGTGTGAAGGAGAGGAGGACTCGGCGGAAACGGATCGGAACAGTCACGAGGGTCACATCCTTCTGAGGTCAATCGGCTGCGATTGGGTTGTCGGTGGGGAACCGCCACGAGATCACACCGGGTCAGTCGTTTCCGGGTCAGTCGTTTCGGGGGCGGCTGGTTTTTCGATGACGACAAGTGCGACGCCGCCGAGGATTGCCACCGAGGCAATCACAAGGCGGGTCGAGGGGTCCTCACCCAGAAAGACAATGCCGCCGG
>CAUZJR010000166.1:0-10607 GCA_963580005.1 Planctomycetota bacterium | reverse complement strand
GACTCAACTCAGGCTTCAGGCCCAGGGCAACAATCTGCTTTTCAATGTGCGCGATCTGCTCGTCGGTGCAGTCGGGCTTGAGAACAATGATCACGGTCGAGCCTCTGATCGTGGCGCCCGGGACAGTCGACAGACTGCCAAACCGGCCTGGTGCATGAAGCGTGAGTTGAAAGCGTGAGAGTAGGGCGGGGGTCCGGGAGGGGAGGGGGGGCAGGGGTCAGTCGAGTGGTTCGCTGCGGGGGTAGGAGCCGAGAACTTCGAGACGGATCGCCTGCTTCTCGAGTGCCTCGAGAGCACGCTGGGTTCGAGTGTCGCTGGAGTGGCCTTCAAAGTCGAGAAAGAACAGGTAGCCGCCCACGGGTCCCGGCAACGGGAATGATTCGATCCAGGTCAGGTTCAGCCGGTTCTTCTTGAAAACGCCCAGTGCGTCTGCCAGGGAACCGGGCTTGTGGGGTACCTGCAGCAGGATCGCGGTGCGGTCGCGGCCACTGCGATCCAGCACCTCGTCGCCAATCACCGCGAATCGCGTCACGTTCTCTTCATTGTCCTGGATGCTGGCCGCCACCACCGGGATGTCGTACTCGATCCCCGCCTGACGACTCGCCACCGCCGCGGCTCCCGGCTTGTCTCGCGCCAGGCTGGCCGCCGTCGATGTGCTGGCGACCTCGATCAGACGAGCCTGGGGCATGTTGTGACTCAACCAGTCCCGACACTGCGACAAGGCCTGCGGCTTGCTGTACACCTCGATGATCTCGTTCCGAGGACACCGGGACAGCAGGTTGTGATTCACCGCAATCTGGACCTCGCCACAAATCCGCAACGGCATCCGCGTGAACATGTCCAGGGTGTCGATGATCCGACCATCGGTGCTGTTCTCGATCGGGACAATCCCGAACTCGGCATGCCCCCGGTGCACCTCCTCGAAGACCGCCGCAATCGTGGTGACCGGAATCAGGTCCGCCCACTTGCCAAATCGCTCGATCGCGGCCAGGTGCGTGTAACTGAATTGTGGACCGAGATACGCAACCCGGGTTGCCTTGATCGAACGACGCGACGCACTGAGCAGCTCGCGGTAGATCCCTCGCAAGGCCGCAATCGGCAACGCTCCCGGCTGCTTCTCCAATTGCGACCACAGAGCGTCATCCGAGACCGGGTCGTACACGGCTCGCTGAGGGTCCGACAGCAACGACAGGTGCTCGATCGTCAACCGCGCCCGCTCATGAAGTCGCTTGACCAACTCGCCGTCCAGCTTCTTCAGCCGGGCCTTGAGCGACGCCTGGGCCTTGGATGACCCCGCTCGAGACTTCGGCGCCCGACTCGCCTTCGACTTGCGACTCGTCGACTTCCTGGCCATCAGCTCCGCTCCCCGACGAAAAAACACGCCACAGCAGCGGTTTTCGCGTGTTGTACCCGCTCGCCGTCCATACTGTCAAGCGGTCCGACTTCCGCGGAAGAACCGCTGCCACTTTGGCACGACCCCTCCCCGTCTCACCACGTGCCAAACGTGCCAATCTGGCAGTTTTAGCCCCGGCCGTGCACAGGAATTCATGATGATCTACTTCGTAATCTATGATATATATTGTCTTTACATCTATTGAATCGTCAGAGACCCCGGCTTGGCACACTGTTTGCTTTTTACCAGTGTTGAAGATCCGAATGGGTTCGGAGCCTTTTTCGAGGAGACGCGAGGAGACGCGAGCGATGGCAGTAGAAAACGAGAAGGTAATTGGCATCGATCTAGGCACGACCAACTCGGTGGTGGCGATAATCGAGGGTGGTGAGCCGAAGGTCCTGGCCAACCAGGAAGGAAACCGGTTGACGCCGAGTGTCGTGGCCTTCACCGACAAGGGTGAGACTCTGGTGGGCGAGCCGGCCAAGCGTCAGGCGGTCACCAATCCGCAGAACACCGTCTATTCGATCAAGCGGTTCATGGGACGTCGTCACAGCGAGGTCTCTTCGGACGAGAAATCGGTCCCGTACTCGGTGGTGGGTGAGTCACAGGAGTATGTGCAGGTCGAGGCGTCTGGTGAGTCGTACAAGCCGCCGGAGATTTCGGCGTTGGTGCTGAGGAAGTTGAAGGAGGCGGCCGAGAGTTATCTCGGGCACAAGGTCAACCGGGCTGTGATCACGGTGCCGGCCTATTTCAACGACGCCCAACGTCAGGCGACCAAGGACGCCGGCCAGATCGCGGGTCTCGAGGTTGAGCGGATCATCAACGAGCCGACGGCGGCCTCGCTGGCCTACGGCATGGAGAAGAAGGAGGACCAGAAGATCGCGGTGTTCGATCTCGGCGGCGGCACCTTCGACGTCTCGATCCTCGAAGTCGACAGCGAG
Source organism: Planctomycetota bacterium (assembly GCA_963580005.1). GTDB lineage: Bacteria > Planctomycetota > Planctomycetia > Planctomycetales > Planctomycetaceae > UBA8437. The sequence goes on along the minus strand of CAUZJR010000166.1, from coordinate 8,273 downwards.
TGGGTCAAGGTGCTCAGCACCAACGGCGATACGCAGCTGGGTGGTGACGATTTCGACCTGGTACTGATCGACCATTTTGCCAACGCCTTCGAATCTGCCGAAGGCATCGATCTGCGGCAGGACCCGATGGCCTTGCAGCGTCTCCGTGAGGCGGCCGAAAAGGCCAAACAGGAACTCTCGACATCGCAGACCACCGACATCAATCTCCCGTTCATCATCTCCGACGACAGCGGTGCCAAGCACCTGCAACTCTCGATCACCCGCGCAGAGTTCGAGCAGTTGATCGACTCACTGGTCGAGAAATGCCGCAAGCCGATCGTCAATGCCCTGGCCGACTCGGGCCTCGACCCCTCCGCCATCGACGAGGTGGTCCTGGTGGGTGGTTCGACTCGGATTCCCAAGGTGCAGGACTTTGTCAAGGAGCTCTTTGGCAAGGAGCCTCATCGGGGAGTGAACCCCGACGAGGTGGTGGCCCTGGGCGCGGCGATCCAGGGTGGGATCATCGCCGGCGAAGTCAACGAGGTGGTCTTGCTGGACGTGACCCCGTTGTCGTTGGGGATCGAGACCGAGGGCGGCGTGATGACTCGGCTGATCGACCGCAACACCACGATCCCGACCTCGCGAGGCGAGATCTTCTCGACCGCCATCGACAACCAGACCGCCGTCACGGTGCAGGTCTTCCAGGGCGAACGCCGGATGGCCTCCGACAATCGCCAGCTCGGACAGTTCAACCTCGACGGCATACCACCAGCCCCTCGTGGCGTCCCCCAGGTCGAAGTCACCTTCGACATCGACGTCAACGGCATCCTGAATGTCACCGCCCAGGACAAGGCGACCAACGAGAAGCAGTCGGTCCGGATCGAAGAGTCCAGCGGACTCTCAGAAGACGAGATCGAACAGGCGCGGGCTGCCGGCGAGGAGCATGCCGAGGAGGACAAGAAGAAGGTGGAACTGGCCGAGGCGAGGAACAAGGCCTCGAGCCTGGTCTACCAGACCGAGAAGCTGATGACCGAGCACGCCGAGACTCTCGATGAAGCCTCAAAGACCGCGCTGGAAGCGGCCATCGCGAAGGTGAACGAGACCGCTACAGAAGAGGACGCAGCGGCAATCGACTCGGCCGTCGATGAACTCAACCAGGCCGCTCACGCACTCTCCAAACACATGTACGACGCGGCCGAAGGCGAAGCCGACGCCGGACCCGCTGCTGCCGGCCCGGGCGAAGCCGACGGCGGAGGCGAGGACGTGATCGACGCGGAATTCGAAAAGAAGCCCGCCGACGACCAACACGAAGAGACTCCGGCCGAGGAGGAAGAGACTCCGGCCGAAAAAGAAGAGACTCCGGCCGAAAAAGAAGAGACTCCGGCCGACCAGGAAGAGACCCCGTCCGAGGAGGACAAGGACGACTAGACAAGGAGGAGCGCGATGAGCCTGCCACTGGACCAGTTGACAATCAAGGCCCGCGATGCGGTGCTGCGGGCACAGCAGACCGCCCAAGAGCGGCAGCATCAATTCGTCGCCCCCCTGCACCTCCTGGCCGCGTTCTTCGACGAACCACGCGGCGTACTTGCCATGCTGTTTGAACGCATCGGCGTCGACACCCACTCGCTGAAAACACTCGTCGACGGTGAACTCGACCGGCTGCCCCGGGTCACCGGCGACGCCGGCGAACTGGGCGTGTCGCCGGAGCTCGAGGCGGTGCTGAGTTCCGCCAACCAGCGCGCCCAGGCCATGGGCGACCGGTTCCTCTCCACCGAACACCTGCTGTTGGGACTGCTCGACTGCGACAACACCGCCGGCAGATTGCTCAAACTGTCAGCCGTCGAAGAGCACGATGTGCTCGAAGCGCTCGAGTCGATCCGGGGTACCCAGCAAGTCACCGACGACACCCCCGAAGAGAAATACGACGCGCTGCAGCAGTACGGAACCGACCTGGTGGGCCTGGCTCGCAACGGGCAACTCGACCCGGTCATCGGCCGCGACCAGGAAATTCGCCGCGTGATCCAGGTGCTCTCAAGACGACGCAAGAACAACCCGGTGCTGATCGGCGAACCGGGAGTCGGCAAGACGGCGATCGCTGAAGGCCTGGCACAACGCATCGTACGCGGTGATGTGCCCACGAAACTGGTCAACAAGAGTGTCGTGGCGCTGGACCTCGGTGCCTTGATCGCCGGAGCCAAGTACCGCGGCGAGTTCGAGGACCGGCTCAAGGCGGTGCTCAAGGAGGTCCAGGCGTCCGAGGGCCAAGTGATCCTGTTCATCGACGAATTGCACACCGTGGTCGGAGCCGGTGCCTCGGAAGGCTCGCTCGATGCCTCCAACCTGCTCAAGCCCGCCTTGGCACGAGGTGAACTGCACTGCGTCGGAGCCACCACGCTCGACGAGTACCGGCAGCACATCGAACGCGATGCCGCACTCGAACGACGCTTCCAGCCGGTGCTGGTCAACGAGCCCACCGTCGACGACACCGTCTCGATCCTCCGTGGACTCAAGGACCGCTACGAAACGCACCACGGCGTCCGGATCACCGACCAGTCGCTGACCGCCGCCGCCACGCTCGCCGATCGATACATCGGAGACCGGTTTCTCCCCGACAAGGCGATCGACCTGGTCGACGAAGCGGCCAGTCGGCTGAGAATGGAAATCGACTCGATGCCCGCCGAGATCGACCAGGCCACCAGGCAATTGACGCGGATGCAGATCGAAGCCGCCGCCTTGGCCGAGGAAGACGATGAGACCCGCGACGCTGCAAAAGACGCCTCGCCAGGACCTGGCCGGCTCGAGGAGCTCAGGCGGCAGATCGCCGATCGCGACGAGGAAGTCACGCGGCTCAAGGCTCAGTGGGAAGCCGAAAAGGCGGTGCTCGGACAGCTGCAACCACTCAAGGAATCGATCGAATCGCTGCAGGGAGCCTACGAGCAGGCGTTTGCCCGCGCCCGAGAGTCGAATCTCAACGAAGACTTTGTGACCGCTCATGCCGCCGAGGCCGAACTCGGACGGGCCAGGGCACAACTCGAACAACTCGAAGCCCGCATCGCCGCCAGCGAAGTCGACGACCAGCAGAGGATGCTGCGCGAGAAGGTCACTGGCGAGGACATTGCCCGGGTGGTCAGCAGTTGGACGGGGATCCCGGTCAGCCGGATGCTGAGAGCCGAGCGGGAGAAGCTGCTCGACTTGGAATCGGTGCTGCACCGCAAGGTGGTGGGGCAGGGTGAGGCGGTCGAAGCGGTGGCCAATGCCATCAGGCGGTCCCGCTCCGGACTCGCCGAACCGGGACGCCCGATCGGGTCCTTCCTGTTCCTGGGCCCCACCGGCGTCGGCAAGACCGAACTGTGCAAGGCCCTCGCCGACTTCCTCTTCGACGACCCCCAGGCGATGGTGCGGATCGACATGAGCGAGTTCATGGAAGCGCACTCGGTCGCCCGCCTGATCGGTGCTCCGCCGGGGTACGTCGGCTACGAGGCCGGGGGACGGTTGACCGAAGCACTCAGGCGACGCCCCTACTCGGTGATCCTGCTCGATGAGATCGAAAAGGCCCACCGCGACGTGTTCAATGTCCTGCTGCAGGTGCTCGACGACGGACGCCTGACCGACGGGCAGGGCCGCACCGTCGACTTCTCCCATTCGCTGATCGTGATGACCAGCAACCTCGGAAGTGCCGCCATCCTCGAGCATGTCGAGCAAGACGACCGCGAGGCGATGACCGGGGTGCTCGATGAAGTGCTCTCCAGTGCGTTTCTCCCCGAATTCCTCAACCGCATCGACGAGACGATCGTCTTCACACCGCTGGACCCCGCCGACATCCGACGCATCGTCGATCTCCAACTCGTGGAACTCGCCGGCCAGCTCGCCGAGCAGGGCTACGAATTCGAGGTCACCGAACAGGCCCGAGACCTGCTGGCTCGCGAGGGTTACGACCGGAGGTACGGGGCTCGGCCGCTGAAACGAGTGATCCAGCAGAGGATCCAGAACGAGCTGGCCAACAGGTTGCTGGCCGGAGAATTCCCCGAGGGGTCGCTGCTGGAAGTCGACGGACAGGCCGACGGGTTCGTTTTCACCGCCAGTTCAGCCGGCGGCCACTCGCAGGCTGTCGCCTCGAGCCATCCGTCGGCCGAGTGACCCGGGCCTGGGGATCAGTCGTCGGCGGTTTCGTTTTCGAGATCGACCAGCGGTGAGATCCGCTGCACCTTCTCGACGATCGCCTGCTTCTGGCTCTTGTTGCTCGCCGCGGCAAATTCCTTCCGCAGTTTCTGCAACTTGCTGCGACGGTGCCGTCGCCGAGCGATCTCGCGGTCGCGTTCAACTCGTCCCATCGGTGGCCTGGTCCTGGTCGAAAAGAGCAGTGCTCAGAGCCGCTCTACCCGGGCAGAGCGTCAAAACGGTTGTAGCAAGCGGCCTCCGGATGGTCAATCGAGGACCCCGCTTACGTCGACCCACCGCCGCTCTGCATCCGAAGCCAACACCGCATCGGCCACCGCCTGGGCACTGGCACCATCTCGGAAACTCGGCACCGGATCTCGTCGCTCGATGATCGAGGAGACGAACTCCCAGACCAGGTCGTATCGAAACACATCGCTGGGCACACCCTCTGCCGGGTCGCGGGGGCTGCCTTCTGGCACCAGGAACTCGTCGGGCACCGCCACCTTGTCAAACGACTCGCCGTGACCGCCCAGCAGGATGTTGTTCGGATCGGTCAACTGGTAGACCGCCGAAGCCTCGCTGCCATTGATCTCGGCCCACTCGAATCCATACCCGTCGTTGTAATGCCCCTTCATCAGCGTGCTGCCCTCCCAGACACCCACCGCACCGCATTCGAATCGCCCCACCAGTGCCGACCAGTCGTCGACGTCCGAGGGTTCGCAGTCGCCGCCGTCGGGAGTCTCTGTTCGCGGGGCAAACTGCGCGATCGCTCCGCAGACCGAGGCGATCGGACCGAGCAGGTCCTGGGCAAAATCGATCCGGTGAATCGTCATGTCGTACAGGTCGCCGGCGCCAGCCTTGTCCTTGTATTGACGCCAACTCCAACTGGTCTCGGGCAGGTCGAGGAATCTCTGGCTGCGAAAATGCCTCGGAGTACCCAATCGTCCCTCGGCCAGCAGGTGCCTGAGATACCGCATCGACGGAGCGAATCGGTAGGTAAAGGCGGTCATGTGTCGCACGTCGGCATCCCGCGCCGCTCGGTACATCCGGGCTGACTCCTCAAAACTCAAGCCCAACGGCTTCTCGCACATCACGTGCTTCCCGGCCGCGACACAGGCCAGGGTGATCGGGGCGTGAGTGAAGTTTGGGGTGGCGATGATCACAGCGTCCACATCATCCGAGGCCGCAATCTCCTGGTAATCGGTCGTCATCTGCAACTCGCCCCAGTCGACTCGACGCTGTTCCAGCAGCGCCTCGTTCGGGTCACACACGGCAACCAGCTCGGCTCGCGGATCGATCATGATTCCGGGGACATGGTGGTAGTCGGCAACCGCACCAGCTCCGATCATCGCAATCCTCACCTTCTCGCTCACCTTCTCGCTCACCTTCTCGCTCACCTTCTCGCTCACCTTCTCGCTCACCTTCTCGCTCACCTTCTCGCTCACTAGGTCACTCATCGTCGTGTTGCCTCGTGTTGATGTCTCGCACCATCGCCAAAGCCTCGTCGCGATCCCGAACCTCTCGATCCAGCTGCGCGGCCCTGACCGAATCCAACAGTGTCTTGAACAGCGGCCCGGGACTCAAGCCGATCGCCTGCAGGTCGTCTCCGGTCACCAGCGGCCGAGGATCAAGCTCATGGTCGGACACGGTTTCCAGCAACCCGCGGCACCAGGCCACCTCTGAACTCTCTCGACCATCAGCCCGCTCGATCGCGTCCACCAGTTCCAATAGCCCGTCCCGCGACCGATCCGCCAGCACGGGGAACAGCTGCGAACGAGGCTGAGTCGGGGCCCCGTCGAGCGCGGAGCGGGAACAGACCAGCCAGGCCACCTCGTCTCTCTCGCGGTTCGACAACTTCAACCGCTCGCAGACCGACCGCGGATGGGCCACGTCGACCAGCAACACCGCCAGGGCCACCATCGCCGAGGCCGAATCGGGCAACCGCTCAAGTCGCATCACCGCCACTGAGTCCGCCCCGGCAGGGATCTCCGGGAAGACACAACCCAGCAACCCCGTCTCGATCGCCAACCCGACCGCGGCCGAGCGGCTCGAGTGACCCAGCATCCTCCGCCACTCCTCGGCAATCCGCTCGGCACTGACCACCGAGATCTCCGCGGCATGCTCACCGATCGCAGAGGCGGTGTCCGGATCGAGCGTGAAGCCCAGCGACGCGGTGAAACGGATCGCCCGCAGCATCCTCAGCTTGTCCTCGTCGATCCGCAATTTGGGATCGCCGATGGCACACACCACCTGCTGTTCCAGGTCGCGCCGGCCGCCGACATCGTCGAAGACCTCGCCGGTCCGAGGATCCATGAACATGCCGTTGATGGTGAAGTCACGGCGGCGGGCGTCTTCCTCTCTCGAGGCGAACTGGACCGAATCGGGATGACGTCCGTCGCCATAGGCCCCCTCAGTCCGAAACGTCGCCACCTCGATCGGCGGCTGCTCACCTCCGTCCCGCACCAGGATCACTCCGAACGCTGCACCCACCTCGTGAGTGAACTCTCTGCCGAAAATCTCACGCACTCGATCGGGAATCGCATCGGTGGCAATATCGTAGTCGTCGGGAACACGATCGCCTCCCAGCAACAGATCGCGCACGCAGCCCCCCGCCCAGACGGCTTCGTGACCCGCCTCGACCAGCCTCTCCACAACTTCCAGGGCAAATGCCCGGCGGTCCTGGGCCTGGCCCATCCGCGACTCCTCCCCGAATTGACTCTCCGTAAATCTACTCTCGTGGCCCACCCCGGCGGGGTCAAGCAGCCACGGCCGGCGTCGGCGAACGGGCCGACTTGACCACCGAGTTGCCCCGCCGCACACTCGGATCTTCGCAGTCCGCCCGGCCCGCCATGCCCGACACCGCCCGCAACGAGCCACCGCAGCCGCACGACAGGGGCCCTCAGCAGGAGCCGTCGGCCGAGATCAGGGCGCTCGAGTCGAAGAACCTTGTCACGCTCGCAGCTCATTACATTTCGTTGCGGCTCGGCTGGATCTTCAAGACCGAGACGGTGATCATGCCGGCCTTCATGGACGCGATCTCCGGAGCCGGCTGGCTGCGGGGCTGTCTGCCGGTGGTCAACCGAGTCTGCAGCAGCCTGCCGCCGCTGTTTTTTGCCCCCGGGCTGAAGGCGGCCCCCAGGAAGAAGACCATGCTCTGGGTCACCACCTTCGCGATGGCGATCCCCTTTTGCGTGCTGGCGGTGACCTGGCTCAGAGTCTGGCAACCCGATGTGGGACTGCTGGCAAGCACCCGAGGGTGGATGCCAGCCCTGTTCCTGGTCTGCTACGGAGTCGTGTTCTTCTTCACCGGGCTGCAACGGCTGGCCTGGTCGACTCTGCAGGGGAAACTGATCCGAGCCAACCGCCGGGGTCGGCTGCTGGCCATCTCGGGACTGCTCGGCTCGGTGATCTCGGTGACCGCCGTGCTGCTGCTGATCCCCGGCTGGCTGAAGCAGCCTGACGGCGGCTTCGCCTGGATCTTCCTGATGACCGCTACGGGCTTCGTGCTGGCCGGAGTCCTGGTCTGCCTGGTCCAAGAACCGGCCGACCCACAGGTCGAAGGCCCCAGGCGGCGGGCCGGGCAACTGCTGCTGGAGGCCTGGGAGCTGTTCAAGACCAACCGGCCGTTCCGACGCATCGCTTGCGTCGCCATGCTGTTCATCTCGATCCAACTCGCCTTCCCACACTTCCAGACGCTCGGACGCACCACCCTCAGTGATCAGCAGGTTGAGCAGGGCAGCTACCTGATGCACTGGGTCGTGGCCCAGAACATCGGATTCGGCGTCGGGACCTTCCTGTTCGGCTGGCTGGCCGATTTCTGCGGCAACAGGCTGGTGATCCGCATCGAGATCCTGCTGCTGGCCTCGGTCCCGCTGCTGGCACTGCTCCCGGCCGAATCGTTCGGTGGCCACTACTGGATCATCTTCGGCCTGCTGGGCCTGACCCCGCTGACGTTTCGCACCATCTACAACTACGTGCTCGAACTGGCACCACCCTCGGAACACCCCCGGCACATTGCCACGCTCAACCTGGCCATGACCGTGCCCTTCTTCGCCTCACCTGCGGTCGGCTGGATGATCGACGAGTTCGGATTCGAGCCGATCTTTGTCGGGGTCGCGATAATCGTGACCGGCGGC
>CAUZJR010000165.1:0-10621 GCA_963580005.1 Planctomycetota bacterium | reverse complement strand
CTACGGTGGCCAGGTCAGTCGCACGATCGACATGCTGATCGAGTCGGCTCGGCCCAGCGGCTACATTGTCAACGAGCCCTACGTGTCTCACGGCCCGATGTACGGCCATGGATTTGCGACCCTGTTCTTGGCCGAGGTCCACGGGATGGAGACTCGGCCGCGAGTCCGGGCCCGGTTGCGGGACGTGCTGGCCCGCTCGGTCGCGCTGATCGTTCGGGCTCAGAACGAAGAAGGAGGTTGGCGGTACGAGCCTCGAGGAGCCGAGTACGCGGATCTGTCGGTGACCGTCTGCCAGGTGATGGCCTTGCGAGCCGCCCGCAACGCCGGGATCGGTGTTCCTCGGGAGACGATCGAACGGTGCATCGGTTTCGTTCGCCGTTGCCAGAACTCCGATGGCGGGTTCCGTTACATGCCGGCTCGTCGCGAGAGCCTGTTTCCGGTCACCGCGGCCGGGCTGGTGGCACTGTCCAGTGCCGGGGTCTATGACGGGCCGGAGGTCGAGCGGGGCCTGGCCTTCTTGTCGCGCTTCGCCGCGACGGCAGACAACTCGAATCGGACGCCCGACCATTTTCTGTACGGGCACTACTACGCCGTCCAGGCCGCCTTCCAGGCCGGCGGCAAGACCTGGTCGGGTTGGTACCCTCTGATCCGCGACCACCTGGTCGGGACTCAGCAGCCCGGAGGGGCCTGGCGCGACAGGACGTGCGACCACTACGGGACCGCGATGGCGCTGTTGATCCTGCAGGCTCCCAACAACTACCTGCCGATCTTCCAACGGTGACTCGGTGAAGGGTTCACGAGGAAAATGGGTGAGGGTTGCGGCGTGGACGATCGCCGTCGGAATATTCCTCGTCCTGGTCGAAGTCCCGGGCGACGAGACGTTTTCGAAACAGTTACGGTCACGGGAGCGTGTGCGGGTCGAGTTGACCGATGGGACGACGATCGAGGGTCAACGGATCGAGTTGAGCCGCGGGGTGGTGGTGCTGGACTCTCGTCGCCTGAAGACAGAGCGGATCGTGAGATGGGATCGCATTGTCGAGAAGCGAGAGACAGGTCCCCGCCCACCTGCCACCGGCGACCTGGTGTTGCTTGTCGGAGGCGATCGCCTGAGTTGCAAGGTGCAGAGCATCGATCTCGAGCACCTGGTCGCTGGCTGGGACGGTCTGGGCCGGCCCGGCGTGTTTCGGATTCCGCTTGAGCGTATCCGGGCGGTGCTGCTTGGGAGCGGAGTCCCGGACCGGCTGCGTCGCAGGCTAAAGAGCGGTGGCAAGGTCCGTTCGGGGGACGAATTGTGGTTGCGGGGTGGTGACCGGTTGGTGGGCGAGTTGAAGAGCCTGGGTACCGAGGCGGTGGTACTGTCGACTGAAGCGGGCAACCGGCGGGTGGCTCGAAAGTCGGTGGCCGCGTTGCTGGTGAATCCCGAATTGCAGGTGGAGGCCAGGCGGCGTACACGTCATGTTCGAGTTGCGTTTGCGGACGGTTCGCGGTTGACCTCGGCATGGCCGACTTCCCACCCGCGGGATGGGTTGATCGGGCTGGTCTTGTCAGGGATCGGGTCGAGTACCGACGAGTCGGCTCGCGTCCAGGCCTTGAGTAGCACGATTCGCAGCGTGCAGTATTTCGGGGTGGGGATACTTCGACTGACGCGTCTGAAGCCGACACGCGTGGTGCACACGCCGTTCCTGGGCGCGGTCCGTGCGCCGGTGGTCGACGGTTCGATTGGCGGAGGTCCGTTGGAGGTTGCGGGTCTCTGGTCGGCCAACGGACTGGGGATGACCAGTCGTACCCGGATGACGTGGGACCTGGATGGTCGCCACCGCTTCTTCTGTGCGCGGGTGGCGATCGACGACACGGCCGGTGGTGGTGGCGACGTGGTGTTCGGAGTGTTGCTGGATGGTCGGTCGGTCTGGAGCAGTGGTCCGGTACGAGGTCAAGAGCGGCTTCGTGCGGTCGGACCACTTGATTTGAGCGGTGCTCGGACTCTGACGCTGGTGGTCGACTATGGCCGCCGTGCGGACGTCATGGACCATGCCGTGTGGCTGGATCCTCGGTTGGTTAAAGAGCAGGCCAAGTAGCCCAGGGACTGGCACCCCCGCCTGACGGCGGGTGAGCCAGTCCCTGGGCTCAGCGATTTCTGGCGAACAGCCGTCGTCTGAGCGTGGTGAAGCGGCTGAGTTCATCGAATCGTCTGCGGTGGCTGGCGTCCTGGATCATGGCGTAGAGGATCACGTTGACGCCGATGCGGACGGCGTCGCGGGTGATGTATCCGGCGCAGGCGACGGAGGATTGTCTTTGGAGTGCGCAGCTGAGGTCGTATCGGCTGTAGATCACGACGTAACGTCCGTCGACTCTCAGGCCCTCGAGGTACGGTTCACCCTCGCGGACTTCCGTCGCCAGCGCCTTGCCTCCTGTTCCGCCGGCCGGCAGCACTCTGCGTTTGACCTTGCGGATGTCGTAGCCCAGTTCCAGTCGAAACAGTTCGTGATCGACGGGCACGCGTTCGAGTTTGGCGTCGGGGTAGAGTTGGCTGACCATGCGTCGGAAGCTGTTGTCAAACGGCTTGGCTCCGCAGATGGCGTCTGCAAAGAGCAGTCCGCCGTTGTCGAGGTAGGTCTTGAGTTGTTTGGTTTCCCCGGCCGCGAAATCGAAGCGATTGCGTCCGTGCATGAAGACGACGGGGTATCGGAACAGGGCGGGGTCGGTGACGGGGAGTTCGAGAGTGCGCGTGGAGGCAGTTCGAGGGAAGCTGCGGTTGACGGCCAAGAGCAGGTTACGGACCGCCAGCGGCGCATCGTTGTAGCCTCCGGAGTGACGCAGCTTGGGCACCTTGAGCAGTCCACGAGCGACGCGGTCCTCGGCTCCACCCTGCTCGGCGAGTTGTTGCTGGTCGAGCTTATTGGGAGGTTCTCGGCCGGTGGCGTAGGCGATCACGTTGACTCCGATCTTCATCGCCCGAATGATCATCGTCTTGAGCTCGACGGGCCGGCCGTCGGGGTCCTGCTTCATCCACTTGTTCCACAGGCACGAGAGGTCTTCGGGGGTGAAGATGATCACGGTGCGGCAGCCGAAGTCGACTCCATAGAGCTTGACGCTGGCCGGGTCGGTGAACAGGTATTCGCTGCGGTAGACGGGGTGACCGGTCGGCAGAGGTTTCAGCCTGGCGTCTCCCTCGGGGTACAGTTTCTTGACGAGTTCGAACATGCCGTCGTGGAAACCGGCTCCCTGGCAGCAGTTCACCGCGAACAGGAAGCCACCCTGGTCGAGGTACTTGCGGAGCATTGTGACCTGCTGATTGTTGAGTTGCGGGACGTCTCGTCCGGACATCATCTGCACCGATCCCTGCAGCAGGTCCTGAACCGCGGTGGGTCCTTTCAGCCGGTTGATGTCGACGACCTGCCAGGTCATCAGCTTGGGCCATTTGGGCAGCGTGGTGATGTGTTCGACGAGGTTCCTGGCGTCGTCACGGTGCTGGTTCCAGTCGGCGTTGTTGCCGAACTGCAGCTTGTTGACCAGGACGGGAGCGAGTCCTTTGGAGAGGAACAGCAGGGCGAAGCTCGAGGCGATCAGCTCATCGCTCTCGATCCCCGCCGATCTCCAGCTTCCTTCTCGCTGGTTCTGCCCGTTGACAAGGTACTGGGCACCTTCGCGATACCAGTCGTGGTTGCCGAAGAAGCGTCGTCCCGAGAGTCGTCCGGCTCGTTCCATTCCGTAGAGGTAGTAAAACAGCCAGCTTCGTCCTCCGGGGTTGCTACCCACGGCGAAGTGTCGACCCATCCAGGCGAGTGCCCGATTGAGCTGCTGGTCGTCGGTGACCGGTTCGCAGCAGCGGGGTTGACCGTTGGGGAGCAGGTCTTTTTCGTCTCTGAGCATGGCGCTGGTGATCTGCAGCGTGGCGATGCCGGCGACCGTCATGCTGCCGCTGCTGCCCAGTGCTCCTCCGCCTCCGGTGTAGGCCCACCCCCCGTCGCCGTTCTGGAATCTCAGCCAGTGCGTCCGGGTTCTTTCCCAGATCCTGCGGTCGACCAGGGCACCGGCGTAGGCGGCGTCGCGGAGTCCGAGCACGGCGAACTGCCCGTTGCTGCGATCGCCACCACCTCCGGGCGCGCGAAACGAGTAGCCCCACAGTCCCGAGCCGGGTCCTGCGGTGATCTGACCTTTCTGGAGTTGATCGGCGAGTGTCTGGATCCGCCCGCGGTCTCTGCGGCCGTCCTTGGCGGTGGCCAGGGCGCTGATCTTCAATGACACCTCGTAGGTCTCAGTCGGTTCCGCGTCGGGTCCTCTGAGGAATTCCAGGGCCTTCTGGATCGGTTCGTCCTCGACGGTCATCCCCGAGTTGAGCAGTGCCAGCATCACGAGGCTGGTGACTCCGACGTTGTTTTGCCTGCGGACCCGAGAGGTCCACTTGCCGTCGGGCTGCTGCAGGCCCACCAGGAATCTCTGGGCACGCCCGATCGAGCGGAGCACGGTTTCGGCGGTCAGGTCCGCGGCGTGTCCCGGTGCCGGGATCGCGGCAAGCGAGACGATGAGCACAACGACACGGATCGACACAAGTCTCGACATGTCCTCGATTGACTCCCCGCGGGGCTGCTGTCCATGATGGCTCGGCTTGACCGTACTCATCTTCGGGCGTCCCCGCGTCGCGGTCAACACGGGTCCCCCCCTCGCATACCGCCCTGGCTTCGACTCTCAACGATTCATCATTCGTCCCATGCCCGACCAACACGATTTCGACGAGCTGCTCGAGAAGTTCCGTCGTCACCGGGAGGTGATGAAGGAGGAGCTGCACAAGGTAATCATCGGCCAGGACGCGGTGATCGACCAGATGCTTGCGGCGATTTTCACCGGAGGTCATTGCCTGCTGGTGGGTGTTCCGGGCCTGGCCAAGACCCTGATCGTCAGCACGATCGCCCGGATCCTGGATGTCCGCTTCAAGCGGATCCAGTTCACTCCCGACCTGATGCCCTCGGACATCACCGGCACCAACGTGCTCGATGAGACCGACACGGGTCGCCGCGAGTTCCGATTCGTGCACGGGCCAGTCTTCACCAACGTGTTGCTGGCCGACGAGATCAACCGGACGCCTCCCAAGACCCAGGCCGCGTTGCTGCAGGCGATGCAGGAGCGTGAGGTGACGGTGGGCCAGGAGACGTACCCATTGCCGGACCCGTTCTTCGTGATCGCCACGCAGAACCCGATCGAGCAGGAAGGCACCTATCCCTTGCCCGAGGCCCAGCTCGACCGGTTCATGTTCAACGTGCGGGTCGACTATCCGAGTCTGTCCGAGGAGGAGCAGATCCTGGCGGCGACGAGTACGGGCGAGGAGCCCGAGACCCGCAAGGTGCTCTCGGCCAAGTCGATCGTCTATCTGCAGAAGCAGATCAACCAGATCGAGGCGGGGCCACTGACGATCAACTATGCGGCTCGACTGGTGAGGGCCACGCGGCCCGATGACGAGAGTGCTCCGGAGTTTGTTCGCGAGCTGATCGACTGGGGTGCCGGTCCCCGTGCCGGCCAGTTCCTGCTCGCAGGAGGCAAGGCGATGGCCGCGATGGCCGGTCGTCCGAGCGTTTCGTTGAAGGACATCCGCGACGTGGCCATCCCCGTGCTCCGACACCGCATCTCGACGAACTTCCAGGCGCAGGCCGAGGGGATGAGCACCGACGACGTGGTGGGCCGACTGATCACCGACGTCCCCGAACCGACCGTCAGCAAGTACGATTGACCCGCGGGGTCCCGACTCCGCTTCGCCCCGATTCCTCACCGGGACTTGGTCTCAGCACTCATGCCAGCGATCGAAGAGTACCTGAAGCCGGAGGTTGTCCGCAGCGTGGCTCGGCTGGATTTGCGGGCGAGGTTCATTGTCGAGGGTTTTCTGAGCGGTTTGCACGCCAGCCCGTTTCACGGGTTCTCGGTCGAATTCAGCGAACACCGCCGCTACGTCCAGGGCGACGATCCGAAGCTGATCGACTGGCTGGTCTACGCCAAGACCGATCGCTTCTACATCAAGGAGTACCAGGCGGAAACCAACATCACCGGGTACCTGGTGATGGATCTCTCCGAGAGCATGGCCTACACGCATCGCCAGGAGTTGACCAAGTTCGACTACTGCATTTGCCTGGCCGCGGCCCTGGGGTACCTGATGATCCACCAGCAGGACCCGGTGGGCCTGATCACTTTTGACGAGTCGATCCGTGCCAGCCTGCCGGCTCGGAGCAAGCGGACCCAGTTGGCCAACGTGCTGGCTCAGCTGGCTCGTGCGAAGCCCGGGGGTTTGACCGAGGTCGGTGCGAACCTGGCCCGGATCGCCGCGATGATCCGGCACCGCAGCCTGTTGATGGTCTTCAGCGACCTGCTGGCTGATCCCGACGAGGTGATTCGCGGGTTGCAGCAGCTGCGTCATGCCGGCCACGACGTGATCGTGTTCCACGTGCTGGACGAGGCCGAGACGACGTTTCCATTTCGGGGGATGGTCGATTTGAAGGACCCCGAGAGCGGCCAGTCGCTGGTGCTCGATGCCGAGGGCATCCGGGCCGATTACCTGGAGACGCTTGAGGCTCTGTGCGAGCGATACGAGAAGGAATGCAATTCGATGGGAGCCGACTACGTTCGGCTGGACACCAGCATGCGGTTCGACCATGCGCTGGTCGGCTACCTGTCTCAGCGGCGGGCTAGGTTCTAGGTTCTAGGTTCTAGGTTCTAGGTTCTAGGTTCTAGGTTCTAGGTTCTAGGTTCTAGGTTCTAGGTTCTAGGTTCTAGGTTCTAGGTTCGGGGCAGGGACTGGCTCGCGAGATTTGGGACAGGCACCGCCGCTGCCGGGGGCAGCTCTGGAGCCAGTCCCTGTGGGGAATTGGCTCTCAATCGTCATGATCGTTGTGACTGTTACGACTCGCGGGCGGCCTGGTCCGAGACGGTTGGGCGGATGTTGCACGCCCCCGAAGTGGCTCGTAGAGTTCAAGGCGGTTCCGCCCGGTCGGGTCCACCGCAGCGAGAATCTCTCCAACGGTCGCGTCGCCTGTGGCGTACGCGCAGGCGGGGCCGGTGCCTCCTTCGTGGCGGGATTCTCCAACCAACCACGCACCATTTTCCTCCCACCGCGGACACCTGCGATGGACACCAACGAAGCTGTCAGCCAAGAGATTCAACCGGAGCCGGATTCGAGCCAGGCGACGGCCGAGCCGGAGGTCACGGCCGCTGCGGCCGACGAGCCGGTGATCAAGATCCGTAATCTCTCGAAGATCTACCGCGACTTCTGGGGCCGCCCCAAGGTCCAGGCCCTCAATTCACTCTCGCTCGATGTTCACAAGGGCGAGGTGTTCGGGTTGCTGGGTCCCAACGGATCGGGCAAGACGACAACGATGAAGTTGCTGCTGGGCCTGCTGTTTCCCTCGGGTGGCGAGATCTCGATCCTGGGCGAAACGGCGACCAATGTCGAAAAGAACGAGCGGATCGGGTACCTGCCCGAAGAGTCCTACCTCTACAAGTTCCTCAACGCCGTCGAAACTCTCGACTTCTACGGCCGGCTGTTCAACATGAGCAAGTCGGTGCGTCGCGAGCGGGTGGATCACTACATCGAGATGGTGGGTCTCTCGAACGCCAAACACCGCCAGCTCAAGGAATACTCGAAGGGTATGACCCGCCGGATCGGGTTGGCCCAGGCGCTGATCAACGACCCCGACCTGGTGCTGCTGGATGAACCGACCACCGGGCTGGATCCTCTAGGTACCCGCGACATGAAGGACCTGATCCTGAAGTTGCGTGGAGAGGGCAAGACGGTCGTGATGTGCAGCCACCTGCTGGCCGACGTACAGGACGTCTGCGACCGCATCGCGATCCTCTACGAGGGTGAACTCAAACAATTGGGCCGGGTCGAGGACCTGCTGACCGAGCAGGGACGGACCCAACTGATGACTTCCAAGCTTGACGACAACGTGATCGCCGAGGTCAAGGAGCTGATCGAGCGGCACGGTGCCACGGTCGAGAGTGTCGACCATCCCACCAGTACGCTCGAGGAGCTCTTCCTGCGGACGGTGGAGGAGAGTCGCGAGCGGCCGGGGCGGCGGTTTGTCCCCGAGGACGATGTGGCGCCGGAACCGGTTTCGGAGTCGGGCGAGCCTGAGTGATCGGGGTGTGCTGCGGTGGTGAATAACCTGCGAGTTGCCGATGTCGATTGAAACTGAACCTTTTGTGTTCCTGGATGCGATCCAGCACTGGGCGCAGGCGGTCTCCGCCTTCCTGGTTCTGGTGATCATTGCGGCGTGTGGCCTGGCGTTGCTGACTCACGGGAAGGCCGGCCCGATGCTGGTCCTCCGTTGGATCCCCAGGTTCTTCGCCGATCTCTTCCAGCTCTCGCCTCGACGCGTCTTCGCCATCGCCCAGTTGACGTTCCGCGAGGCGGTTCGCCGCAAGGCTCTGGTGGTCTTCGGGATGTTCGCCCTGCTGTTCATGTTCGGCAGCTGGTTTATGGACAATCCGAACGAGCGGATGGATCTCCAGGTCAAGAACTACATCAGCTTCGTGCTGACGGCGATCACCTGGTTGCTGCTGCCGGTGGTGCTGCTGATTTCCTGCTGGGGCTTGCCCGAGGACATTCGCAACCGGTCGTTGCACACGGTGGTGACCAAGCCGGCGCGTAAGACCGAGATCGTGATCGGTCGGATGCTGGGCTTCGGGTCGTTGATGACGATCCTGGTGGTGGTGATGGGTCTGACCGGCTACGTCTGGATCGACCGCGAGGTGGCTCACAACCTGACGGTGTATTCCGAGTCGTTCGAGGTGGATGGCGAGGAGACGCTGGTCGAATACGTGGACCTGGACGGGAGCGTGACGGTTCGAGTCACTACGGGCGAGGACCCCACGCAGGTGACGACCGCGGCCAGCCGAGCGGCCCTGAGACAGGACAATCCCGAGCTGTACGACTTGGCCGAGCGGGCGCGACGCGAGGCACTCAAGCGGCACCTGGTCGCCAAGCGACCGGTGCTGGGCACGATCAGTTTCAAGGGCGCCGACAGCAACCCGACCGAGCTGGGTGTGAACACCGGAGACATCTGGGAATACCGGACCTACATCGCCGGAGGCACTCAGTGGCGGGCGATCTGGGACTTCGAGAACATCGATGCGGAGGTGATTCGTCGAGGGAACGGGTTGCGGCTGGAGAGCAGTTTCGAGGCCTTTCGGACTCACAAGGGTGATGACATCCAGCAGAGTCTGCTGCTGCAGTTCTCGCTGGTCCGGGTCAATCGCAACGTGTTCCATGACGCCCAGGGCAACGCCGTGACGGCGACGGCGGTGAGGAAGACGGGCGAGTCGAGTTACGTGGCGTCGGTGGACGGCGAGACGGTGTCGGTCAGCCCGGTCCCGGTGGCGGCACACGAGGTCGAGGTCCACGGCAACGCCTACGTGTTGATCGACGACCCCGAAGTGGCCGTGCAGGTGGTCGAAACACTCAAGGTGCCGTTGCCGAGTTTCAACATCAGCGAGTTCGGCGAGAACATCACCCTGATCCGTTCACGGGTCGACTTCTACGACCAGGACAGCGGCGAGCGGCGTGAGCTGGACCTGTTCAAGGACCTGGTCAACGACCAGCAGGAATTGCGGATCGAGGTCGCCTGTCTCGATTCGGGACAGTACCTGGGCATGGCCCAACGCGACCTCTTTGTGCAACTGCCCAGCAACAGTTTCGCGATCGGTTTTGCCAAGGCCGTCTGCGGGATCTGGTTGATGCTGACCATGATCGTCGTGCTCGGAGTCACCTCCAGCTGCTTCCTCAAGGGACCCGTTGCTTCCTTGTTGACCCTGGTGATGCTGCTGGTCGGGCAGGGGTTCAAGTCGTTTCTCGAGAAGATTG
Organism: Planctomycetota bacterium; assembly: GCA_963580005.1. Classification (GTDB taxonomy): domain Bacteria; phylum Planctomycetota; class Planctomycetia; order Planctomycetales; family Planctomycetaceae; genus UBA8437. The sequence continues at coordinate 777 of CAUZJR010000165.1, read as the reverse complement.
TCGAGGGCGATGTGGAGGGGGGCGGTCCGATCGAGTCGATCATCCGCATCATTCGCCAGATCAACCTCACCGACGAACTGCCCGATACGAAGTTCTATGCCGCCGTCAAGTCGATCGACAGTTTCCTCAACGAGGGCCTGTACATCGTCGAGAACATCGTGCCGGACTTCCGCAGTTTCCAGATGGACACCTACATCGCCAACGGTTTTGATGTTCCCTGGTCGCAGGCGATGGCTCCTTCGATCGGAATTGCCCTGGCCTACCTGATCCCCTGCCTCGTGATCGCCTATTACAGCCTCTCGCTGCGGGAGCTCGAGCACAAATGAACCGACTCTCATCTCGGCAACGCAAGCTTGTCTATTTTGTTGCCATCCTGCTGCTGTTGATCCCGATCTTCATTCTCGGCCGACCCGCGAGTCGAGACAGTCAGGGCGGGGTATTGGCCCAGTTGCGTCGGCCTCAGGGCCAGGAACTGGGTCTCTCGGAACACAACCTCGGCCGGGTCGACCCGACCAGTGCCGCCATGAACCTGGTGCTGCTGGGCATGCGTGGCGTCGCCGTCAACCTGTTGTGGATGGATTACATCAGGCAGCAGGAGACGAAGAACTGGGCCCAGGTCCGCTCGACCACCGAATCGATCACGATGCTGCAGCCTCACTACCTCCAGATCTGGAGGTACCACGGTTGGAACCTGGCCTACAACGTCGCGGCCGAGTGGGACGACGTGCGGGATCGCTACTACTGGATCAAGGAGGGTGCGAAGTTCATCGAGGACGG
>CAUZJR010000164.1:0-10640 GCA_963580005.1 Planctomycetota bacterium | reverse complement strand
GACTCGTTGCACATTTACGATGTGCGAGCCGCAGAATAACGCCGCCGAAGCTGGACAGGCGAGCGGTCGCCGCAGGCGGCGGTGGCCCAGGCTGCTGGTGCTGACGGGAGTGCTGGCAGTCGTGGGTCTGGGGAGCTACCTGGCGGGTGGTGGCCGATTGGCCCGGTGGCTCATCGAGCGAGAGGATCGGCTTCAGAGAGTGTGCCAGGAGCAGACGCTGGTGGTCTGCGCGGTGGCGGTCGTGATCTACGTGGTCGTGACCGCGTTCTCGATCCCGGTGGCCACGCTGTTGTCGCTGGCGTTGGGACGACTGCTGGGCTTCTGGCCGGCGGTGGTCGTGGTCAGCTTGGGATCGACTCTGGGGGCCACCGCGGCCATGTTGCTGGGTCGCACGTTGTTACGCGAATCGGTGGTGAACAGGCTGGGACCCCGGGGTGAGAGGCTGTTGAGGGGCTTCGAGCGAAACGGGGCCTTCTACCTGTTCACGCTGAGAATGATGCCGCAGGTCCCCTTTGTGCTGGTCAACCTGGTGATGAGTGTCTCATCGATCCGGGCGCGGACCTTTTTCTGGGTCAGCCAACTGGGCATGCTTCCGGCCACCTGCCTGTACGTGTTCACCGGGTCGCAGTTGCCGTCTCTGAAGGTGATCGCGCAGGGCGAGGTGGGCGTGATCCTGACCTGGCCGTTGATTCTGGGACTGGTGTTGCTGGGCTGTTTTCCGCTGCTGGTGAAGCTGTGTTGGCCGAGTCGGGCGAAAGAAGAGTGGGACGGGTCGGGGAAGGATGGCGGCGGCAGTTGAGCAGGCGATCTTGGTCAGTGCCGCTGCGGTGGCCTATACTCATGACGCTGAGGCGGCCCAAGCACCCAGGAGCTACATCCCAACGATGCGACGATCGCTGCTGACTTCTGCACTGCTGCTGGCCACCGTGGGCGTAGTTCCCGCGGGGGCGGCTGAGGCGGCGGTCCCCATCGATTTCGAGCGGGACATTCTGCCGATCTTCACCCGCTTCGGCTGCAATTCCGGATCCTGTCATGGAAAGCAGGCCGGTCAGAACGGGTTCAAGCTGTCGCTGCTGGCTTTCGATGCGGAATTCGATTTCGACGCGTTGACCAAGGAGGGGCGAGGGCGGCGGATCTTTGTGGTGGATCCCGAGCGAAGCCTGCTGCTGAGCAAGCCCAGTGGCCGGAACCCTCACGGTGGCGGAAGACGCATCGAGCCGGGTGGTCCTGAATACCAGCGATTGCTGGGGTGGATCCGGGCCGGGATGCCCAGGCGGACTCCCGATGCGGCCAGCCTGGTGAAGATCACGGTAAAACCCGAACAGGAAATCCTCGCGCTGAAGGGTACGCGGCAAATCGAAGTCACCGCTCACTACAGCGATGGCACCAAACGCAACGTGACCCGCTACGCACAGTTCCAATCCAACGAAGCGGGAATTGCCGCGGTCAGCGAAGACGGAATAGTCCAGGCCCAGGGGATCTGCGGCGAGGCGGCCATCATGGCCCGCTACATGGGACAGATCGCCGTCTTTCGACCCACCATGCCTCTGCCCGGTGATGTGCCTGCCTCGGTCTATGACGAGTTGCCTCGCAAGAACTTCATCGACGGCCTGGTCTGGAAGAAGCTGCAGCGGCTGAGAATCACGCCGTCCCAGGGGTGCAGCGACGAGAAGTACCTGCGGCGGGTCTACATCGACATCATCGGCCGGGTGCCGACCTCCGAGGAGGCTCGCAAGTTCCTCAACGACCCGAAGCCCGACCGCCGCGAGCGATTGGTCAACGGACTGCTTGAACAGCCCGAGTACGCCGAGCACTGGGCCAACAAGTGGGCCGACCTGCTGAGGCCCAACCCGTACCGGGTGGGCATCAAGGCGGTGCTCAACTACGACGCGTGGGTCCGCAGGGCCTTTCGGAAAAACATGCCGTACGACCAGTTTGTCCGCGAACTGGTTGCGGCACGCGGCAGCACGTATCGCAACGGGGCGGTGACCCTGTTCCGAGACCGCCGCGATCCGGGCGAGCGGACGATGATCGTGAGCCAGCTCTTCCTCGGCATACGTCTCGAATGTGCCAAGTGCCATCATCACCCGTTCGAGATCTGGGCGCAGGAGGATTTCTACAGTTTCGCGGCGTACTTCGCCAAGGTCAGCCGCAAGGGCACCGGGCTCTCGCCTCCGATCTCCGGCTCCGAGGAGGTCTTCTTCAGCTCCCCGGGCACCGGCACGCTGAAGCATCCTCGAACCGGAGCCACGCTCGCGCCCCGGCCCCTGTTCGGCTCCGCTCCGAAACTCGATGGCGAGACCGATCCTCGCGAGGCCTTGGCCGACTGGATCACGTCCAAGGACAATCCTTTTTTTGCGAAGGTGATGGTCAACCGGGTCTGGGCCGACCTGATGGGTCGCGGGCTGGTCGAGCCGGTCGATGACCTGCGGGCGACCAATCCGCCGACGAACCCCGAGTTGCTGGCCGCCCTGGCGGCTGATTTTCAGAAGGCCGACTTCGACATCAAGTCCCTGGTCCGTCGGATTACCGCCTCGCACGTCTATGCACTCAGTTCGCTCCCCGGACCCCGCAATGTCCAGGACACTCACCACTACTCGCGGCACTACCGACAGCGGCTGCGAGCCGAGGTGATGCTCGACGCGATCAGCGGGATCACCGGTATTTCCGAGTCGTTTTCGGGTATGCCTCCGGACTCGCGGGCCAAGGAGCTGTGGACCACTCGGATCGGTTCGCTGTTCCTGGACGCCTTCGGCCGACCCGACCCGAACCAGGACCCGCCCTGCGAGCGGACTCCCGACACGACCGTTGTCCAGTCGCTGCACCTGATGAATTCGGCCAACCTCTACAAGAAAGTCACCAGCGACACGGGCTGGGCGGCCGAGTTGGCCGGCAGCAAGCGGAAGCCCGAAGAGATTGTCGAACAGCTCTACCTCGCGATATACTCGAGGACGCCCGACAGCCAGGAACGAGTGATTGGTCGAGGGGTCTTTCAGAAAAAGGGGATCACTCGTCGGCAGGCGGCCGAAGATTTGATGTGGGCGTTGATCAACACACCCGAATTCGTGTTCAAGGACTGAGCCGGGTTCTCTGCGACAGGTTTTCGAGACATTCCCAACACGGGACAGCAGGCAGGATCAATCGATGAACACGACCACCAACGCGACCTCACGCTACTGCGACGGGATGACGCGGCGAAGCTGCCTGCAGTTGGGACTGGGGGCACTGACCGGCGCGGGCCTGACCCAGATGCTGCAGTTGCGTGCTGAATCGGGAGATTCTGGAGCGAGGAAGCGGAGCTGCATCCTGGTGTGGCTCGACGGCGGCCCGACTCACTACGAGACATTTGATCCCAAGCCGAACGCTCCGAAGGAGATCCGTGGCGAGTTCGAACCGATCTCCACGTCGGTCCCCGGAGTGCATTTCTCCGAAAAGCTGGTCGGCTTGGCCAAGGCGGCCGGCGACTTTGCGGTGATCCGGTCGATCCGGCACAACCAGGGGAACCACGGCGCGGGCAACCACTACATGATGACCGGTGCTCCGCCGCGGATTCCGGTCTCCTGTGGCGCGTTCGTCAGTTTCCATCCCAGCCTCGGCAGCGTCACGGCTCATGATCGAGGCGAGAGTCGTGGTTTGCCGCTGTACTTTTCGATGCCTCGCATGTCTCGATCCGGCGGCCCCAACTTCCTGGGTGCCCGCTACGCCCCGTTCGTCGTGCCTGATGATCCCAACGGCAAGGACTTCCGGGTCCGTGACGTGGCCCTGCCCAAGGGCCTGGCCGAGATCCGGTTCGGGTCACGGCGCGAGCTGCGGGGCCTGGTCGACAAGCTGAAGCGGATCGACGACAAGACCGCCGGCGATCCCGTGCTGGCACTCGATGACTACTACCGCCAGGGCTACAACCTGGTCACCTCGCCCCAGGCCCAGAAGGCCTTCAATATTCATTCCGAAAGCGACAAGGTCCGCGAGTCCTACGGTCGCAACTCCTTCGGTCAACGGGCACTGCTGGCCCGCCGGCTGGTCGAGGCCGGGGTGCCGTTTGTGACTCTGTATGAGGGAGGCTGGGATCACCACGGCGGCATCTTCCCGGCCTGCCGCAAGCGGTTGCCCAAGTGGGACCAGACCCTCTCGACGTTGCTCGAGGACCTCTCGGAACGCGGACTGCTCGACTCGACTCTCGTGCTGGTGCTCGGAGAGTTCGGCCGGACGCCGAAGATCAACAAGGGCGGCGGACGCGATCACTGGTCCAACGCGATGTCGGTGATGATGGCCGGAGCCGGAACACCCGGCGGGACCGTGGTCGGTGCCACCGATCGAGCCGGCTACTCGGCCGTAGATCGAGTGCTCTCGCCCGAAAACTTCGCCTCGACCGTCTACACCAAGCTGGGCATCAACCCCGACCAGGCACTCTATACCCCGCAGGGTCGTCCGGTGCACCTGGTCAGCGACCCGACTCCGATTCAGGAGCTGCTGGGTTGAGCGATCCGGTGATCTGCCGGCGATCGATGCGGTGGGTGGCTGCGGTGGTGGCCGTCGTGCTGGCGAGCGCCGCGGAGACGGCACGTGCTGCCGACGAGGCCTCGGTGACGCACTTGGTCCCCAGCGGGGCTCAGCAGGGCAAGACCGTCGAAGTGGTTCTGCAGGGCACGCTCAACGGCGGAGACCAGCGTCGGGCCTGGGCGAGTCACCCGGGCCTGGCCGTTGCATTTGGCAAGAAGGACGATCGGGTCACGGTAGCAGTCAAGCCCGACGTACCCCCGGGTCGGTACTGGCTGAGATTCGCCAACAGCGGAGCCGCCAGTTCGTTGTTGCCGTTTGTCGTGTCGCCGATCGCTGAAGTTGCCGAAAAAGAGCCCAACGGTCGATTGCAGGACGCCCAGAAACTCGACGGACCCTCGACGATCGTCAACGGTGTGCTGTCCGAGTCTCGCGACGTCGACATGTTTGGCGTCTCGATGAAATCGGGCCAGAGCCTGGTGGTCTCGATGACGGCTCACACCGAACTGGGTTCCCCGATGGACAGTCTGCTGCAGGTGGTCACCTCGCGTGGCTTCGTCGTGGCCCAGGACGACGACTCGCTGGGCCTGGACCCATTCTTGGTCTTCACCGCCATGCGTGACGGTATGTATTACGTACGGACGTTCGCGTTTCCGGTGAAGACCAACTCGACGATCGGCTTGGCAAGCGGCAAGGATTTCGTGTACCGGATGATGGTCACCACCGGTGCCTACGTCGACTTCACGATGCCGGCAGCCATATCAGCCAAGGCGGCCAGCAAGCTGGATGTCCGCGGCTGGAACCTGCCGGAGCCGGCGGTTCCCTGGACGATCGAGCCGGGAGACGATGGCGTGGGGGGACGGTTCTTTCGGGCGGGTTCGGCCAACACGGTCTCGCTGAAGCGGGTCGATCATGCGGTGGTGCTTGAGGCCGAGCCCAACGGGCGTGCCAAGCCGCAGGCGGTCGTGGTGCCCTCGACCGTCTCGGGCCGGATCGGCCAGGACAAGGACCGGGATGTCTACGAGTTCGAGGGGTCCAAGGGCAAGTCCTTGAGTGTGTCGGTCGAGTCTCGTCGGCTGGGGTTTCCGCTCGATCCGGTGCTGAGAGTCACTGACACCAAGGGCAAGACGCTCAATGAAACCGACTCGCGTTCGGCCGACAAGATTGATGAGTCCATCAGCTGGACGCCTCCGGCCGACGGCAGGTTTCGGATCGAGGTGCGGGACCTGTTCGATCATGGCGGCGACCGGTTTGTCTATCGCCTGACCATCCAGCCTTCTCCGGTGGCGGTCACCGCGACCGTCGAAAAAGACGTCTGGAGCCTGGTGGGCGAGAAGCCGCTTGAGATCAAGGTGACGGTCAATCGCAGTGGCGGGTTCGATAAGGCCGTGCGGTTCGAAATCGCCGACGGTCCTGAGGGCCTGATGGTCGAGCCGGTCACGTCCGAGCCCAAGGGTGGCTCGGCCAAGGCGGTCACCCTGAAGCTGACGCAAAAGGCCGGAGCCAAACTCAGCGGGGGGCGGGTGCGGATCGTGGGGCGGGTTGAGGGCGTTGCGGAGCCGGTGGCGCTGGCTACGGCTCCGATCGCACGGCTCAAACACCGGACCGAGCACCTGTGGCTTGTGGTGAAGCCGGCCGAGAAGAAAAAGAAGAAGTAGCCCGGCTCAGGCCAGCTCCGTCTCGATCTCGCGGACTGCCACCGCCATCTCATCGATGGCCGACTCGGGCATCTCGGGGTACACCGGCAGGTAGACGATGCGGTCGAAGGCCTTGCGGATATTGGCGGCGGTCTCGTGACGCCCGTCGGGCACCGCGACGATTTCCATGCTCTCACCCCGCGTGGCGTCGAAACCGGCTTTTCTGAGATGTGCGACCAACGCCTGGGGGTCACGTGCGAGCACGGGGAAAACCCAGAAGGTGTGGTCATGGCCGCGGTGCCCCAGCAGTGGGACGTGCTGACCCAGGGCGTCTCGGAGTCGTTCGCCGAGCATGGTGCGGCGTTTGAGCCGATTGTGGTCGAAGCCGGTGATGCGACGATCGAGCATGTGCATCAACGGTGCGGATGGGGCCTGGGAGATGTGTTGCAGGAGCTGGTTTCCGGGAAAGCCTCGGGTGGAATTGTTGAGCAGGTGGTCGTAGTCGATTCGGGTCAACCAGCATCCCAGTCGCAGCAACGCGAACGGAGGCCGGTAAGAGAGGACTTTCAGCAGTGCGGTCCGCGCCAGCCGAAGGGTGTAGGGCAGTCTCTGTTGTACGGGCCATTGGGACTGTGCGGTTGAGACCGCTGCGGCGAGATCGTCGTCGCGGATGTTTACCAAGCCGCCCCCCACTGCCGTGGCCGTCTTGATCGTGCCGAAGCTGAACATCGAGGCCAGGCAGCCGGAGGTGCCCTTCCAGTCGTCACCGACGTAGGCCTGGGCACAGTCCTCAAGGACGTCCAACTGGTGGCCGTGGGCGAACTCGAGGATCTCTTGCAGCGGGATCCGGCTTCCCAGCAGGTGGGCCACGATCAGCCCGCGTGTGCTGGGGGTCACGGCCTGCTGGAGAGATTCGAGGCTGGGGGCGGCGGTGTCGAGGTCGAGGTCGACTGGGACCGGGATGTAGCCGTGGTGCCTTACGATGCGGGCCATGTCGGGGATGGTCATCGCCGACATCAGGACCTCGCTCCCTTCGGGCCAGTCGAGTTGGCCCAGCAGCAGGTGGAGTCCGCTGCGGACCGAGAGGGTGGGCAGCATGGTGGGCGAGTTGGGCGAGGTGGGCGTGTTTGTGCCACGATTCCAGTCGGCTCGCAGCTTCGCCAACACCTCGGCGCGATTCCATCGCGTGGCGCAGGCCCAGCGGCCTGCGCCGATGTCGTTCCAGCTGATGTCGAGTCGTTTGCGGGGCCACATGCGATCGCTCCGGGGGTATTGTACGTCGCGGGCCCGGCGTGTCCCAAGTGAAACCCGCACGGGTTGGGGGGTGCTTGCCCACGTTCAGCGGGTCGGGTAAGGTTGGAACAATTCGCGAGCGCGGGCGACCCTCTGGAGGGGGGGGCGTTGACCGCCAGGGCGTTCCGTCAACCCGAAACGTGTGACGCATCCGATGAAGAACCTGACCGCACGCTCAATCCGCCCTGCGATTCTCGTGGCCCTGCTGGGCACTGTGCTGGCCGGGACTTCGGCCACAGGGCAAGCCGCCGATCCGCTCGACTGGTATCACTGGCGTGGCCCCGAGATGAACGGGATTTCGCGAGAAAAAGGCATCGTTGCCGAATGGAATCCCAAGGGCGACAAGAACGTGCTCTGGAAGAGCACGGAGGCGGGCGGGCGTTCGACTCCGATTGTGATGAACGGCAAGATCTACACGATTGTCCGGGACCAGGTGGGGACCAAGAAGGAAGGCGAAAAGGTGGTGTGCCTGGACGCAGCCACCGGCAAGAAGGAGTGGGAATACCGCTTCAACGTGTTCCTCTCTGATGTGCCCGACACCCGCGTCGGCTGGTCGTGCGTGACCGGTGACCCCGAGACGGGGAACATCTTTGCCCTGGGTGTCTGTGGCCAGTTCCAGTGCCTGACCTCCGACGGGATCCCACTGTGGGAGCACTCGCTGAGCGAGGAATACGGGCTGTTGAGCACTTATGGGGGACGTACCAACGTACCGCTGGTGCACCGCAAGGTGGTCATCATCAGTGCGGTGGTGATCGGCTGGGGCAAGATGGCCAAGCCGGCCCACCGCTTCATCGCCTTCGACAAGCGGAACGGAGTGCCCGTGTGGTTCGAAGGAACGCGTCCGCTGCCCTATGACACCACGTACAGTTCCCCGGTCCTGACCGTGATCAACGGCCAGGCCATGATGATCTTCGGTTCCGGCGACGGAGGCGTTCACGCCTTCCAGCCTCTGACCGGCCGCAAGATCTGGACCTACAACGTATCGCGACGCGGAGTGAACACCACGCCGCTGGTGGTGGGCAACACGATCTACAGCGGTCACAGCGAAGAGAACATCGATTCGAACAAGATGGGTGCGCTGTTTGCCATCGATGGCAGCAAGGCGGGTGACATCACCAAGAGTGGTGAGAAGTGGCGGGTGACCGAGTGGTTTGTCGGCAAGAGTTCTCCGATCCACATCGACGGACGGATCTATGCGGCCGAGGACAAGGGCACACTGCTGGTGGTCAACGCCGCGGATGGCAAGCTGGTGAAGTCGTTGAAGCTGCGAGGCGCGGTGCGAGCCAGTCCGCTGTACGTCGACGGCAAGATCTTTATCTGCACCTCGAACGGGTTCTGGTGGACACTGGCTCCGGACAAGGCGGCCGGGGTCAAGGTGCTCAACCGCACCCGGTTCAGTGGCATCGAAGTCTACGGCTCACCGATTGTCTCGCACGGCCGACTGTACGTGCCGACCACCAGTGCGCTGTACTGCATCGGGACCAAGGATGCCAAGCCGTCGGCCGACAAGATTCCCGAGCCTGCCAAGGAGACCGAGCGTGAGGCGGACGCCGAGGTGGCTCATGTCCAGGTCGTGCCGGTCGAGTGCCTGCTGAAGCCGACCGTCGACGGAGGCCAGTCTCAGGAGTTCCAGGTCCGGCTCTTCAACGCCAAGGGCCAGTTCCTGCGGGTCGCTGCCGCTGACGAGGTCACGTTTGCGCTGCAAGGGGCCGGCAAGGTCGGCAAGCAGGACATCCCCGCTGACCCCGCGACCGGCGTCAAGGCTCACAAGGGTTGGCAGTATGCGACTCCAAAGGTCCTGGCTCACACCGCCGTGGCGGTCTCCGCGAAGTTCGGCAAGATCGAAGGCCACGCCCGGATTCGGCTGATTCCGGATTACAACTGGAAGTTCGATTTCAGCGATGGCCAGGTTCCGGTCACTTGGGTCGGCTGTCGGTACCGGCACATTTCGATCGACTTCGCGCTGCTAAAGAAGCTCGAGAAGGAGAGCCCTCTGGCCAGCCAGTTGTATCTCTACCTGATGACCAGCTTCACCAATTCCAACAAGCCGACGGTGACTACCGGCAAGGCCCCGCAGGTCTACAACGACGCCACCCCGCGTCGGACCTGGTCGGCGATGCTCAAGTTCCTGGGCCTTGCGGGCCAGGTCAAGAACATCGCCGAGGCCAAGGCGAAGCTCGACCCGGCGATGGCACTCCTGGCCCGCGAGAAGTTCGTGGCCAAGCACGTCTGGGGGACTGCTGCCGGAGGACTCCAACTGAGCGTCACTCGTGGGCCACGCAAGGTCGATGGCAACGGGGTGATGGTCAAGATCAAGACGATTCCCAAGGGGGCTCGCAGCCAGGGCTGGATGGGCTTCATCGACGGATCGAACTACACGATCCAGTCCGACGTGCAGGGTGCCACCAAGGACAACAAGCTGCCCGACATCGGGCTCAGTGCCCAGCGGTACACCCTGACCATGCTCGGGGCCAACCAGCAGCTGCAGATTCGCACCTGGCCGACCCAGCTGAGGATGGCCAAGACGGAGGCCTTCAAGTGGGAACCGAACAAGTGGTATACGATGAAGCTGGAAGCTCGGATCCAAAAGACGGCCGACGGAACGCAGAAGGCGATTCTCAAGGGCAAGGTCTGGGTCCGCGGCGAGAAGGAGCCTGAGAAATGGCAGGTCGAGGCGGTCGACGAGTCGCCCAACGTCAAGGGCAGCCCGGGACTCTTCGGCAATGCCATCGATGCAGAGATCTTCTACGACAACCTCTCGGTGACACGCGACAAGTAGTCACCCTCTTACCTCACGGGAACCTGCCCCAACCACCTCCGCCCCCCTGAGTTTCTCTCCACAAAGGACCGACACGATGAAGCGAGCCCCCACCATCACGGCCGGACTTGTCCTGGCCGCTCTGCTGCTCGCACCGCTCTCGCAGGCCCAGGACGCGGCCAAGAAGAAGGCCGCGCCGTTTGATCCGACCGCCGCGGCGTTGGCCGAGATTGCCACCCTGAAAGTCGGCAAGTTCGATTGGCCGCAGTGGGGCGGTTCGGCGGGACGGAACAACACTCCCCAGGGTGTCAACATCCCGATCAGTTGGGACACCGGGAGCGGCAAGAACATCAAGTGGCAGACGAAACTCGGCTCCCAGACCTATGGCAACCCGGTGGTGGCCAACGGCAAGGTCTACGTGGGGACCAACAATGGCGGTGGACTGATCAAGCGCT
>CAUZJR010000163.1:0-10713 GCA_963580005.1 Planctomycetota bacterium | reverse complement strand
ACTGGCAAGTTGCTCGACGAGCCGCAACCGGGCCCTCCGCACCAGTTCGCCCGACACTTCGATCTCATCACGAAACGTCAGTGTCTCGAGTTCGGACAGGTCGATGTTGATCGGTGTTTCGGTCGGCAGGCCCAGGGTCAGCTTCAGCCGGTCGAGGCTGGTTTCGAGACTGTTGCACGAGTTGATCAGGCCACGTCGGCCCGAGAGCATGTTCTGTTCGATCTGGTCGATCTGGAACCTCGGCTGAGCACTGTTGACGCCCGAGCGCACCTCGGCCTCAGCCTGGTCCAGCGCACGGACCACGCCAAAGTAGTTCTGGGTGTTGATCTCGATGCTTCGATACGTGCTCAGCAGGTCCTGGTAATACGTTTGGACCAGCTGAAAGTAGAACGTCTTGCGGTAGCGGGCGAAGTTGCGGGCCGAGTAGACAACATTGCGCTCGGACTGGATCAGGGGTTCCAGCAGCACATCCCGCTGAAACACGCTCTGGCTGAATTCGAACAGCAGGTTGGAGCTGATGTCCTTGGCGAAGCCCTGAGGCCCATCCAGCGTCAGCACGACGGTGTTGGCAAAACGTGCCACGGCGGTGCCTCCCAGTGCGACCATGCGGTCGGCGGCGAGCGAGGAGGGGACCGAGAGCGAGTTGGACTTGTCTCCATCGACTCGGACATGGTCGTAATCGAGGGACGCGCCGTTTCCCGAGGCGGAGAACTTGGTCATGTAGTTGTACCGCTGGCGAGTCAGTGCCAGGGCCGAGGAATACAAGGCCTCCTTTTGTGACTGGTATTCGCGGCTGTTGAGCCTCGCCAGGGTGACAATGTCGGGGAAGGTGAGTTTCTGGGCCTGGTCGCGAAGCGATTTCGGGGCAGCCGAGCCAAACGTCCTGAGGTACTCCTGCCGCACACTCTCGAATTCCAGCATGCGGGCCAGGCAGACCGGTGGAATCGCAGCCCAGTACGACTTGGGAATCGGCTGGATCGTCAGTCCAACCTGGGTCTCGGTGTACGCCTGCGACGCGGCCGGAGCCTCTGCAGACACCTGCCGCACACCGTTGGGAACCCAGCGAGAGACTGTGAGTCGATCAGCCGATTGCCTCGTGCGGGGCCGCGCCTGCCAGCCGTCACCGGTCCCGACAGGCATCCGCGCCTCAGTCGGCGCCTCGGGCTCCCGTTCTGGCCTCAATCGCGGAACGTTGTACGTGTAGAGATCCGGGCCCGGGTCGGGCAAGGACGGGTCATCCGGGTCGCTGTTATCAAACAGTCGCGACCTGGGATCGGTGTTGACTGTGAATTGTTCGGGCAGGACCCACGGCCGTTCGTCGGCCTTCTCGCTCAGAATCCGCAGCGTGTCACGGTCAGCGGCTCGGTGGTACCGATCCCGCGTGCAACCGGAGTTCCCGAGCAACGCGAGCCCACCCAGCATGCCGAGCAACAGGCCGCGGGCATGATTCAGCAACGACATCCAACACTCGCACCACAGCGGCACCCTCGCCGCCCAGTATCTGGAACGGGAACCTGCGTCGCCACACGACGCGATCCCTACCTTCTCGTATCGTTGCGACGGTTGTGCAATCTTTAGCGAATAGGGAAGCTGCGACGGTCAACGACGGAAACGACCAGTCCGCCTTGGTCAGCCGCTTCCCGCAACTGATCCCCGAATGTCCTACTACGAACCACCGATCCCCGACGCACTCACGCCGCTGGAACCCGACTCGAAGGCACCGCTGTGGCGTGTCTGGTTTGGCTTGCATGACGAGGTGCCCCGCGGCGTCTACGCCGTGAGCGGCTTCCTGCTGATGCTGTTCAAGTACTGTGTCGAGGCCCTGGCGGTCTACCACTGGGCCGACCATGTCCTGACGCCCTGGGAATTCCTCACCCCGTTGCTCAACGATCGCGCGGCGATTCTTGAACTGGCCCCCGAGTGGCTGAGTTGGGCCATGCTGGCCTGGACTCTTCCCTTCATCTGGATCGCGTTTTCGATGAGCGTGCGGAGGGCTGCCAACGCGGGATCCAGTCCCTGGCTGGGAGTCCTGATCCTGGTCCCGCTTCTCAACCTGGTCGTGATGCTGATCCTGGCAGTTGCCTCGACACACCGTTTGACGAAGTGGGAGATGTCCCCGGCTCCGCCTCCTGCACCACGCGGCAGCTTCCTGGCACCCGCCCGGGCCCTGCTGGCAACCCTGGCCAGCGTTGTACTGGGTCTCGTCAGCCTGTGGCTGGGCATTTATGTCATGGGCACATACGGAATCGCTCTGTTTTTCGGCGCCCCACTGTTGATGGGCTGCGTCAACGGGTTCATCTACAACTTCGGCCGGGGTCAGTCGTGGCTTTCCACGTTCATGGTTTCACTGTTCATGTCACTCGCGGCGGGCGGCTGTCTGCTGGCCTTTGCACTGGAAGGCATGATCTGCATCCTGATGGCAGTTCCCCTGGTCCTGCCCCTGGTCGTCTTCGGCGCTCTGCTGGGCAAGGCGGTCGCTTGTGCCACCCAGACCACGATGCCACAGACTGTCGGCATCCTGCTGGTACTGCCGTTGATGGCCGGAGTCGAAACCGTCGAGCCTCCCGAGACACCCGAATACGTTGTCACGAGTCGCATCGAAATCGACGCGCCCCCCGAGACCGTCTGGAAATATGTTGTCGCATTTCCTGATCTGGCCGAACCCGAAGACTGGTTCTTCCGCATCGGCATCGCCTGCCCGATGCGGGCCCGAATCGAAGGCCAGGGAGTGGGAGCCATTCGGTACTGTGAATTCACCACCGGGTCGTTTGTCGAGCCCATCACCACCTGGGACCGTCCACACCACCTGGCGTTCGACGTGACCAGCCAGCCCGATCCGATGCGTGAACTGAGTCCCTATCGGCACGTGCACCCACCTCATATCGGCGACCAGCTGCTCAAGAGCCGTCGAGGTGAATTCCGCCTGGTGCCGCTTCCCGGCGGACGCACACGGCTCGAGGGACGCACGTGGTACACCTTCGAGATGTTTCCCCAGGCCTACTGGACACGCTGGTCGGACCTCTCGATCCGCAAGATCCACGACCGCGTGCTCGACCACATCAAGCAACTCGCCGAATCCGAAACGGCACGATAGCCGACCAGAACCGCTGAACGCCCCTTCAAATCGCCGCATCATCACGCGGCGGATTGCATGCTGGTCGGCCGCCAGCCTCCCGACGTCCCTTGTTGTGACTGGCCTGCCCAGGACGGTGTTGTGAACCTGCAGCCACGCGCGTTACAACCGGTCAGTCGTGGCTTTTTCAACCAGCACGTGGACGACCTCACGATGAATCGCATTTCCTGTCAACTGCTTGTTGCCAGCGTCGTTGGCGTCGTACTGGGATGGTCGCAGACGCCTGCCGTCTGGGCCGCTGCCAAGCCGGCCAGTCCGACCGAGGTGGCCCAGGCACTGACTCCGCTTTTGGACGCCCTGGCCGGTCGCAAGGCCCGTTTTCAGGTCGAAGGTCGACTGGAGCTCCCGGTCAACGGTAAGCCGCAGACGATCACATTGCGATTGGCCATGTACGATCGCCACTCGTTCGACCTCGACGTGATGCACGCCGACTACGCGGTGCAAATCCGGCGACGCCAGTCCGCGACGGCCTTCGCATTGCCCAGGCACCGCGTCGTGTTTCTGGGACGGGGAGACACACCCTCACGCGACCACCTGGCACCGCTGGGCGTCACCGGACGTCTGTTCACCGCCCGCACACAGGCCAGCCTGGCGCTCGCCTGGCTGATGACTCAGCCGCCGGAATCCTCCAGCAAGTACCTCGCCGGACTTCTCGGCCAACCGAAAAACAAATCCGACGGCCTGCGTGTCGGCCCCGATGGCGGGCTCTTGGCGAAGTTCAGCTCGTGGTCCCTGAATCTCCTCCTGCTCGAGACTCCCACCCCGGCGGCCGCCGTTGACGAGTGGCCCGGCTACCGGGTGACCCGGATTCCTCGCAACGAGCTCGAACGGCAACTGGCTCGCGGCCTGCGTCGCACCTTCGAAGTGCTCTGGCCGTCCCCGTTGCTCACCAAGCCACCACAGATGCCTCGCCAGGTCGCAAACGGCGAGGTTCGATTCATCGACGGCCAACGTGTCGTGCTGCTGCATGGGTCTCCCGAACAGATCGGGCGTGCCCATGGACAGCTGCTCGGCTCCGAAGCCACCGCCTGCATCGACTCGGTGCTGTACGCCTTCGGCACCGCCCAGACCATCCGCAGCGGCCGCTGGTTCCGGCACGACCTGCAGGCCGCCTACGCCAGACTCTCGCCTCACATCCCCGAACGACACAAGCGAGAAACTCGAGCCCTGGCCACCGCCCTGAAACTCGACAACCAGCTGGTGCAGGCACTGAACGTCTTCCCCGAGCTGTTTCACTGTTCGGGGTTCGCGGTGTTTGGGAAAGCCACCCGTGACGGAAAGCTCTACCACGGCCGCGTGCTCGACTACATGACCACGATCGGTCTGCAGGACGCCGCCACCACGTTCATCGTTCACGTCGACGGCCGCATCCCCTTTGCCAACGTCGGTTACGCCGGATTCATCGGCAGCGTCAGCGGAATGAACGCCAGGGGCGTGTCGCTGGGTGAAATGGGGGGCAAGGGAGAGGGCCAATGGGACGGGGCGCCGATGGCGACACTGATGCGCCGCGCTCTCGAAGAAGCTCACACGCTGGAAGACGTGATGAGACTCTGGGAGGCGAGCCCGCGGACCTGCGAGTACTACTACGTGTTTGCCGACGGAAAAACCAATCGAGCCGTGGGCGTGGCAGCCACTCCCGAGAAGATTGAGTGGATTCTGCCCGGGCAATCGCATCCGAAACTCGGCCCAGGCATCCCCGATGCCGTGGTCCTGTCGGCTGGAAGCCGACTGGCGACGCTCAGGGAACGGGTCCAGTCGCGGTACGGACAGATTGACGCCGAACTGGGGAAGTGGCTGATGAGCCGACCGGTCGCCATGAAGTCGAACCTGCACAACGTGCTGTTCGTACCCGCCGATAGAGTGTTCTACGTGGCCAACGCCAGTCACAACCAACCGGCGGCCGAGCGGCCCTACGCGAAGCTGAACCTGGTTGAGCTGCTGGAATCGATGAAGAAGCGATCGGTCAAGGAAACCGCAGCACGATGAAGCTTCGGTCTCTCGCAATCCTTATCGTCCTGGCCGGCTGCTCAGACACCTCGGCCGCGGGACCCCGACGCCCGAACATCGTCGTGATCATGGCCGACGATCTCGGCTATGGTGACGTCTCGTGCTATGGCAAAACACCGCTGAAGACGCCGCACATCGATCGGCTGGCCGCCGAAGGACTGCGGTTCACCAGTGGATACTGCTCGGCGTCCACCTGTACCCCGACACGCTACTCGTTCCTGACCGGGACCTACGCCTTCCGACGCTCGGGCACCGGCATTGCGGCTCCCAACAACCCCGCGATCATCCGGGCAGGCACAATGACCCTGCCCGGTCTGTTGAAGCAGGCCGGCTACCACACCGCGGTGATCGGCAAGTGGCACCTGGGCCTGGGTGGCCGAACCGGGCCGGCGTGGAACGGGCAACTGAAACCCGGACCACTTGAGATCGGGTTTGACCACTGTTTTCTGCTGCCCACGACCAACGACCGAGTGCCACAGGTCTACGTCCAGGACCACCGCGTGCTGAATCTTGACCCCGACGATCCGTTGTGGGTCGGCCGCAAGAAGCCGAGCCCCGATCACCCGACCGGCCTCACGCACCGCAAGACGCTCAAGATGGACTGGTCGCACGGACACAACGGAACGATACACAACGGCATCAGCAGGATCGGCTTCTACACCGGAGGGCATGCTGCTCGGTTTCGAGACGAGGACCTTGCTGATGAGTGGGTCAGGCGGTCAGTCGCCTGGATCGAATCGCATCGCGACAAACCGTTCTTCCTGTTCTTTTCGTCACACGACCTGCACGTGCCCCGGATGCCTCACGAGAGATTCCACGGCAAGAGCGGTTTGGGGTTCCGAGGCGACTCGATCGTGCAGCTCGACTGGTGTGTCGGCCAACTGATGGCCACCCTCAAGCGGCTCGAGCTCGACTCAACCACGCTGGTCGTCTTCTGCTCGGACAACGGCCCGGTGCTCGACGACGGATACAAGGATGGAGCGATCGAACAACTGGGCAAGCATCGCCCGGCCGGTCACTTCAGCGGTGGCAAGTACAGTGTTCTCGAGGGAGGCACCCGCACTCCGTTGATCACACGCTGGCCTGGGACCATTCGAACAGGCATCACCGACCAGATGGTCTGCACGATCGATTTTGCCGCCAGCTTCGCCGCCTTGACCGATGTGAAGTTGCCGAGGAACGAATGCCTGGACAGCCACGACGTCCTGGCGGCCTTACTGGGCGAGCCGGAAGCCAGGGGTCGAGACCACCTGGTGCAACAGGACAACGGCCGACGAGGCAACTATGGGTTCCGCGTCGGCAAGTGGAAACTGCAGCGTCACGATTCGAAACGGCGGAGAAACGCCAAGTTGCGTCTGAAGTCGCAGCAATCGCCTCGATATTCACTCTTTCAACTCGACGTCGACCCGGGTGAGACAACCAATGTCATCGACAAGCATCCCCAGCAGGCCGCGAAGATGATCGATCGACTCCAGAAGCTGGTCGACGCCGGCCGCAGCCGGAGGTCCCATTAGGTGTCGTTCGGCGCACCTCCAACGGCCGACGGCGCGGTGTCGTGCCCGCAATTGCCGTAGGCCACAGTCCTAGCTAGAGTGTCGCTCGATAAACCAAGACGATTTGCCTGGCGCGGAGCCACCTACCGATGAAACGCCCCACCGCAGTCACAGTCTTCGGCATCCTCAACATCTTGTTTGCGTGTTTCGGTGCATGCCAGCTGGGCTTGATAGTTGCCCAGCCTGCAATCCAAGAGGCCATGGGTGC
The DNA here is from genome assembly GCA_963580005.1 of Planctomycetota bacterium. GTDB lineage: Bacteria > Planctomycetota > Planctomycetia > Planctomycetales > Planctomycetaceae > UBA8437. Next base: position 3,812 of record CAUZJR010000163.1, on the reverse strand, counting down.
GGCGGCTCAAGAGAACCCTCTGGTTGAGGAGATGGAAAACGACCCGAGCATAAAAAGAGTGCAGCAGGTTGGCATCGTCAGCCTGTCCCTGGCAAGTCTCGTACAGCTGGTCGCAGGAATAGGATTGCTCCGGATGGGATCATGGGCCCGCACACTGAGCATCTGTTACGCCGCCTACGACATTCTCTCCAAGATCGTATTCGCCTCGTTGAACTTCATGCTAATGCAGGGGGTGGTTGCAAAAGTACCGGGTAATCCAGCTGCGACAGGTTCAATGGCCGCCTTCATGGGTGTCATTATGGGATGTGGCCTGGTCTTTGGCCTGATCTACCCCATCCTGCTGTTGATCTTCATGTTCCGCAAAAACGTCAAGGCCGCGTTCGGGACCGATCCGGAAGCTGGAGACATGCTGGACTTTCCTGACGACAACCCCGACGACAACCCGTACGCGAATCCGATGTCCTGAGCGAGCCGGGCGGTTGGGGCCATGCACAGGCACACGCAGCCCGAGTTCAGCGAGTCTCCGCACCCACGCGCCACGACCCGGCTGTCGGCTCGAGCCTGGGTCGCCGCACCGCCGGCAGACCTCTTCGCCTTCTTTTCCGAAGCAACCAACCTCGAGTTGCTGACACCCAGCGGGCTGGGCTTCCGAGTCGTCACACCGACTCCGATCCTCATGCAAGACGGGGCCCAGATCGAATATCGGCTCAAGCTGCACGGCATCCCGCTGCGATGGACATCCGAGATCCGCGACTGGGACCCACCCCGCGAATTCGTCGACGTCCAACTTCACGGCCCCTACCGCTACTGGCACCACAGGCACCTCTTCGAGCCTGCCGACGGCGGAACCACTGTCATCGACGAAGTCGATTACTCACCACCGGGTGGCCGCATCATCGACCGACTGTTCATTCGACGCGAGTTGCTCAGGACTTTCACTTTCCGCGGCGAGCGACTCACCGAGCTGTTCCCCGATTCAAACCGGGATTAACAGCCCACCGTCTTCCCAGGCTGTTCTGGCGGACGCGAATCCCCATGGTTTCAGCTTCCGGCGAGAATTCGTGATAGATATCGAAGTCGTGGCCGTAGTCTCTGTTGACGCCCCGCACTCCCCGAAGAGACGCCCATGACACGTCTTGCATTGAGTTTGGCCTTACTACTGTGTGCAGCCGGGTCGCTGCGAGCCGAGGACCTGGCTGTCGAGCGTGTGCTGACCTCGTACCACCTGATGCGGCCCTCGGAAAAGGACCTGGCCATCTACCGACTCGATTGGGCCTCGTCTCTCGATGAAGCCCAGCGACGAGCCGCCCGAGAAGGGCGGCCGATCTGCCTGGTGATCATTCATTCCAAGTATGGCGACATCGCCTCGGGCCATTGCTGAGCGACGGCGACGCAGGTCCGTGGGACCTCCCTGAGCCACCCTCGCGTCGTGGCCGAACTCATGCCCTTTGTCGTCACGTCCTGGTTCGGGCACCGAAACGACGAGAAGATACCCTCTGTCGTGCGAGAAGTCTGGGCCCGGAAGTTTCGGCCCCGCCGCTCCCAACGGGGCACTCGGCAAAGCAACGTCGATTTCGCGGTGCTGGATGCTCGAGGCAAGTTGGTGCACTGGTTCGACGCGGTGGGCTCGACCCGATACGCACGCCCCACAGACCTGGTCACCAACACGCTCAAGCAGCTCCGACTGGGTGCCTCGCGAATCAGATCGCTGGGCGGCCCAATCCGGCCAAGAACAGCCAACCTGCTGAAGCTGCCGGACGCCGCGCCGGGAAAAAGCGGGGTGAGAGTCTTCGTGCGTTTGGATGACAGGTTGATGCCTGCCTACCGGCTTCCGGTCGTCGAGTTCGTGGATCTCTCGGCACGCGACTGGCTGTCGCTGCAGTGGCCCCAACAACCACGTACTGTCGACGCGTCGGTTCTGAAGAAGTGGCTGGCTGAAGTCTATCCGCCAGGCGTCATGGAGCGAGTGGACCGCAAGACCAAGAAGGCGTTCTCCATCAGCAGCATCTCGGGCTCGTTGTCATTGAAAGCGGCCGTTCCCGACGCAGACGCGCGATATGCTGTGGCCTCGGGACGTGTTCGACTGGGCGATTCGGGGGGCGACGGTTTCGCCTTCGAGGGAGACCTCGACCTGGTACTCACCTATGCTCGTGATAATCCCGCAGTTCAGACCATGCGGGGCGTCTTTCGCGGCACCTACCCGCGTCGGGATCGGATCCGGCAGACGACCCGCCACATAAGGCTCGAAGCCGTGTTCGAATCAAGGCCCAGGTGAGCTGCAGATCCCGTCACCCAAGAACCTTCTCAATCGACGAGCACATCATGCACAGGCGAGGATTTTTACAGGCCGGTGTCGCTACCGGACTGGCATGGGGCGCCGGTCTTGTCACAACTCCTTCGACCCCAGCCGCCGCCTCAAGGGCAAAGACGCTCACGCTGGGATTCAGCACCTACGGAACCAAGAGTCTGAAGACCGAGGCGGCCATCGACCTGGTGTCGGCCACCGGGTTCGATTCGATCGAGTTGACGACCTGGCCCGACTGGGACGCCGATCCGGCCGTGATCAAACCGGCACGACGTCGGGCGCTGCGGAAACGACTGGCGGATCGCGGACTGAAGGTGACCAGCCTGATGGAGCACCTGCATATCGATGACCCCAAACGCAGCCCCGCTCAACGGCTCGAACGAATCAGACTGGCGGCTGCCCTGGCACACGACCTGGCCCCCGATCACCCGCCTCTGCTGCAGACGACGATTGGCGGAGGCGGCAAGTGGGCTCAGAAGCGAGACGGGTACGTAGGGGAGATCGCCGAGTGGCTGAAGGTGGCCGATGCCGAGGACCTGGTGATCGCCGTCAAGCCTCACCGCGGCGGAGCATTCAGTCGTCCGCGTGAGGCCGCCGAGTTGATCAAGCGGCTGGGAAGGCCCCGGCGACTGCGGATGTGTTACGACTATTCCCACTACGACTTCCGCGACATGACTCTCGAAGGCACCATCAAGACGTCTTTGCCCTTCGTCGGTCACATCGCCGTCAAGGACGTGGTCCGACGGGATAAAAAACTTCGTTTTGTCCTGCCGGGGCAGGGCGGGCGGATCGATTACGCCCGGTTGATCGGCGGGTTTCACACAGGCGGTTATCGGGGCGATATCTGCGTCGAGATCAGCGGGCAGGTCTGGTCTCAGCCGGGCTACGACCCCGCCGCGGCTGCCAGGATCTGCCACAAGCATCTCGCCGGGGCATTTGCCCGCTCCGAGGTTCCTCGCCCCAAATGACCGGGGACAGGCACTTCCGCCAGGGGCTGCAGGGCCAGTCCCTGGGGTTAGTTGCCGGTGATGAAGCATGGGTCGGCCCCCGGATTTCACTTGCCCGGGATCGGCCATCCCGACTCAAGCTCGATAAAGTCCCAGTACAGCGTCGTGCCCTCGCCGGCAGAACTGTCGGTCAACACAAGCCGCACGGTGGCGGCGTCGGGTTGGAAGGTGACCAGCAGACGGGTCCACTTGTCCCACTGAGATCCGACCCCGGCCCTCGAGGTCTCGGCCTGGCCAAGGACCCGCCCGTTGCGACCCAGGACTCGCAGAGTCGCTCGTTGGTTGGGCTTGCTCGAGTGGACCCAGGCGGATGCCACGTGAGCCCGATCCGCCGTCAGACCCTCGACCACCGTCGTCGCGAGATTCGCCCGGGCTCCTCGAGTCATTCTCAACCCACCCGTTCCATGCTTCGACCAACCGTTGCTGTCGTGAAACGCACGGATGCCCTGCACATCCTGGTACTTGAACAACGCAATCTCGCCTCCACCAGGCTCCAACGT
>CAUZJR010000162.1:0-10729 GCA_963580005.1 Planctomycetota bacterium | reverse complement strand
GATGGCGTCGGCGAGGATCGTGTTGTGGTCAAACGCCAGCTCGATCCGACGTGACTTCTCGATCGGAATCCAGTCGGCCTCGCTGGCGTCGGTGCCGCCGCGAGGTTTGTGATCGAGCCGCTTGACCAGTGCGATGTAGGCGACGGTGATGATGTGTTCTCTTCGAGGATCACGCTTGGGATCGCCGTAGGTGCCCAGCTGCTCCAGGTGTGCGCCGCGGACGCCGGTCTCTTCGTAGAGTTCCCGGTGAGCCGCCTGTTCGAGATTTTCATTGCCCGAACGCAGGAACCCGCCGGGCAAGGCCGATTGGCCCTTATGCGGAGCCTCACCTCTCTTGATCAACAGCACGTGCAACCCGTCGGAGTCCCACCCGAAGATGACGCAATCGACCGCCACCGACACCATCGGGTACTTGTAGTGGTGCGGCCTGGCTTGTTTCTTCTGCGTCAGCCCCATCGTCGCTCCCGGTCTCGCGCGAATTCACAGTTAGTGTGATTGAAACACTTCGCGGTGACCCCAGTCAACCTTGTAGCTGGATCCCTTGGTGAGGGGGGCGTTGCGTTGTGACCCCAGGGTTTCCACCCTGGGCTGGGCGGGCTTTGACAGCCTACCTGTCGACCGAGCGTAGACCTCGGGCAGGCTACGGCACGGAGGTCTCGTCGGTGAACCACTTGGGGAACTTCCCCGAGACGGTGATCCTGCGGCCGTCTCTGAGGACGGTCAGCTTGACCGTGTCGCCGGGCCGGTGCCTCTGCAGCAGGTGGCCCAGGAAGGTGTCAAACAGGCGGACTCGCCCGATCGGCTCGGGGATCCCCACTACCACGTCCCGTTTCTTCAGACCGACGCTGCGGCCGAACCCGTCGGAATAGATGCTCGAGATCTTCACACCAAGCGTCTTGACCGAGATGCCCAGGTCTCGTCTCTGCGACGGAGCCAGGCTGTAGCCTCGCATGCCGGTCCGAAACGGTGCACTCCTCAGCGAGATCTTCCAGCCGATGTCATACGCCCACCAACCCCTGGCCGGCCTCAGCGCAACCTTCAGTGTCAGGATCTCCCCGTCGTCAGCGAGTCGCCTGAGTGTCCAGGCAATCGGTCGGCCTGCGAGCGCCGGTTCGGCGCTCCGGTCGAGCCCGAAACGGATGTCGTAGTCGGAATGGACCGGGACATCGCCGACGGAGGTGATCACATCGCCGGGTCGGACACCAGCCACCGCGGCGGCCGATTTCGGCTCGACCTGCTCGACCTGGTGCCCATGCTCCCGTCGGATGGTCACGCCGAGAGTTTCGGGAAGCGGGAAGCGGAACAGTTCGCGTCGAGAGAACGTCTTGTCGTGGAACGACTGCAGCAACTGATATTCGCGAGCGATGTGGCAGCGGACGCAGCCTCGGTGATTGGCTTTCAGCAGCGGGATGTCTTCGGGAGTCTGCCGCCCGGGCCGCCTGGGTTGAAACCGTCTTGTGTCGTCCGGCCGGGCGTGTTCGGCGAGCACTTCGTCCATGGTCGTCAGCAGCGACGCGACGCTCATCCGCTCTTCGGGTTCACCTCCGTCGCGACCCCCGTAGCGGCTGTAGACGTTGAGGTTGTCGTCGGTGAAGAATGCGTTCCAGGTCACGTCCATGTCGAAGGTGAACCGGTTCAGGTCGATGCCCGCGAGCCGGGTCACTCTCACGCAGACAAACCGACGACGCTTCAGGGCGATCTGTTTGTCTTCATGAGCAACCTGCTCATCCCAGGCCCAGCATTCGGGTCAGGTTTCGCACCGAAACACGACAAACAGCGGGCGTTTCGATTCGCGAGCCACACGTCGGGCCTCGCCGAGGCTGCGGTACCAGCCGTTCTTGGGTGCTGCGGCCATCAGCGATGATCCGAGCAGAGTGGCGGTGAGCAGTACGAGTGCGGGGCGGTGCATGGGCGGGGTGGTCTGTTGGGTAGCTGAGTGGGACAGGATAGTGATCCGGCTGGGCAGGCTCTAGTGCCCGGGACTGGCTTCAGTGCCAGTCCCTGCGCTGGGGGTGGATCTGGTAGACTCGGCTTTGATGCTCCGGTTGATATTTATCGTCATCGTCCTGGCCCATTCGGCGGTTGCGGCGAACCCTGCTGCGCGGATCCGCCGACCGGTCGACATTGTGCTCTCGCCAGACGGCCGCCAGGTCGTGGTGGCCAATCGTCGCAGCGGGTCGGTGTCGGTGATCGATCGAGATTCGTTGCGGGTCGTGTCGGAGTCAATTCTCGGCAAGCGGCTCTCGGCTCTGGCTACGGCTCGGGACCGCGGCTGGGTGTTGGCGACCGACGAAGCGGCGGGCGAATTGATTGGCGTGCGGTGTGGTAAGTCTCTGGAGGTAGCCTGGCGAGTGAAGGTGGCCGGCTATCCGGTGTCGCTGGCCGCATCGCGGCTTGGCACTCACGCGGTGGTCGGATCGTTGTGGTCACGGCGTTTGTCGCTGGTGGATTGGACATCTCCGAACAAGCCTCACCTCGTCCGCACTCTCGATCTGCCGTTTGCCGCCGGTCACTTGCTCGAGCTTCCTGACGGCCGCTGGCTGGTGGCTGCGACGTTCGGCGGCCACCTGGCGGTGTGCGATCCGCATCTCAAGCAGCCACCCCTGATCCGGCCTCTACTGGGAGTCAACATCGGTCGGATGTCACTTTCGGCCGATCGTCGCAGCGTCCTGATCCCTCACCAGTTACTCGATTCGAAGGCCGAGACGACCCGGGGTGGAGTCCACTGGGGCGGCGTGATGCTGAACGTGATCCGCACTCTTCCGATCGACGCCCTCGTCGGCGATCCCGATCGGCTGATGTCGCGGCTGGGGCTCGACTATCTTGGCATTCCCGACCGTGCTGCCGGCGATCCGGTGGCGATTGCCCTGGGTCGGGACAACCTGCGGGTGGTCTTGCTGGCGGGCGTGCACGAGTTGATGACGAGCACCGACGGCATCCAGTATTACGGTCGCCAGGGGCTGGGCCTGGGCCCCTCGGCGATGGCACTGGACAACGACGGAACTCGCGCCTGGGTCGCCGAGCGATTCTCGGATTCGGTGTCGCTGGTGAGGCTGTCTCCTCTGGAGCGGCTGGCGACGATCCGGCTGGGTCCCGCGACGCAACTGGCCTCCGCGGACCGCGGCGAGCAGTTGTTTCACGACTCGCGGCTGTCCAGCGACGGCTGGATCAGCTGTCGCAGTTGTCACACTCGAGGCCACACCAACGGAGGCCTCAGTGATACTCTTGGCGACGGCGGCTTCGGGGCCCCCAAGCGAGTGCTCTCGCTGCTGGGCAGTGGCCAGACCGGTCCGTGGGCCTGGAACGGCGAGGTGAAGAGCTTGGCCGAGCAGATTGGCAAGTCGGTGCAGTTGACGATGCGGGGCGAGGCGATCGCTCGGGCCGGGGCGGCCGACATCGCGGCCTACCTGAGGTCGCTGGAGTCGGCTCCGGCGTTGGCTCGTGCCCGGGGAACTCACAACCCGGCGGTGGTGGCCCGGGGCCGAGCGATCTTTCGGCGAGTCGGCTGTGCCAAGTGTCACGTTCCGCCCCTGTACACCTCGAGTCGGACCTACGACGTGGGTCTGGCCGACGAGGCGGGTCGGCGGGAGTTCAATCCGCCGTCGTTGCGAGGTGTGAGCCAGCGGGAGGGGTTGCTGCACGACAGCCGGGCGAGGAGCCTGGGCGAGGTGATCGGTCGATTCGGTCATGGACTGCAGCGTCCGCTTGAGGCCGGTGAGCGGGACGACCTGCTGCGGTTTCTCGAGAGCCTCTGAGCGGTGGCCGACAGGCAAGATCTGCTGCGGCTCGATGCCGAGCTTCGCGAGGCCTGGGGCATCGACGTGGGTTCTCTGGAGGATGCTGCCTGGTGGGAGCAACTGGAGCGTGAGTGTCTGGCCGGGCTGGTGGATCGGTTTCGCGAGGTGCACGCCGCGTACGTGTCGGCGGAGGTGGGCGGTGGTGCCGCGAGCCGGAGGGTCGAACGCGAGTTCTTTGACCTGGTGGCCGACGAGCGGCTGTTGGGCCGGGTGCACTCTCATCGCCGCGCGGTGATCATCGATACCGCGGCGATGGTCGACGACCTGGTTGCCTCTGAGCAGATCAGCGGCCCGCTGCTGGACGTGGGTTGCCACGCCGGTTACTTGTCCGCCTGGTGGGCTCGGCACGACGGGCTGGAGGTGGTGGGCAGCGATGTCAGCCTGCGGGCCCTGGAATTGGGTCGGCGGCGGTCGGCGGAGTTGGGTCGAGGTGTCGAGTTGGTCGAGGCCGACCTGTTGCCCGAGGGAGATGAGGGGCGATTCGAGTTGATCGTGGCGGTGGACGTGTTGCCCGAGGAGATCGAGGGTGGATTGGCGGGCCTGGAGCGGTTGGCAGCCGGGCTGGTCGAGGGAGGTTGGCTGGTGTTTTCGACCGGTCACCGCTTGGACGTGGCCTGGAATCCTCTGGAACGGGTCGAGCGGAAACTGGCCGAATTGGGGTTGGGTTGTGTTGAGGCGGGTTGCCTGGGTGGGGTGGTTTCGGAGAGTCAGGAGCCGTTGGGGCAGAGCGTCTTTGTGATGCGGCGAGGCGACACGCGGGAATGGCCCGAGGCGTGTGTCGAGGAGTCACAGCACGACTGGCCCGGTTTCCTCGAATACGCTGCGGATCCGGGCGTACCGATCCGCGAGAAGAGCGTGGCATGGTTCCGCTCGCCGCAGGCGGGCTACTAGACCAGCTCGCGGATCGGTTCGGATCCGTCGGCGACCAGGTAGTGCGGCCGACCCTGGAAGTCATTGACCGTGGCGGTCGAGGCATCCAGTCCGAGGTGGTGGTAGAGGGTGGCGAAGAGTTCGGAGAACTTCACCGGCCGGGCGACCGGTTCTCCGGCGTTGCGATCGGTGGCTCCGATGACCTGTCCCTGGTTGAGTGATCCGCCGCCGAGCAGTGCGAAGGAGACCTTGGGCCAGTGGTCGCGGCCGACGCCCTTGTTGATTTTCGGCGTCCGTCCGAACTCGCCCCAGACACCGACGAGCGTATCTTCGAGTAGTCCTCGCTGCTCGAGATCTTCCATCAGAGCGGTCAGGGCCTTGTCGAGCACCGGGTGATCTTCTCGCTGCCGGTTGAAGATTGTCCCGTACGAGGAACCGTGCCAGTCCCACTTGCTGTAGTTGACCGTCACGACGCGGGCCCCGGCTTCGACCAGTCGCCGAGCCGCCAGGAAACTCTGGGGCACCCGCGGTGCTCCGTTGCCGTCGATCATGTTCTTGGTGTTGCCCGTGCCATAGCGGGCTCGGGTGGTGTCGCTTTCCTGCGAGATGTCCAGTGCGTTGGCGAGTCGGGATGAGGTGAGGACCCCGAGTGCCTGTTGGGTGAAGGCATCGTGACCGGCCATCATGCCGCTGGAGTCTGCGTCGCGGCGGAACCGATCGAGGCTTTTGCGGAGCAGGGCCCGGTCACCGAGCCGGTCGTGGGTGATGCCATTGAGCACCAGGTCGGCCCGCCCGGGTCCCAGCGGTCGAAACGGCGAGTGGGGCACGCCCAGGAACCCGGGACTCGGCTCGTTGTAGGGACCGTGGGTGCAGGTGTAGCAGAGGCTGACGTAGGGCGGGACGCTGGGATGCAGCGGACCCAGCAGCCGGCTGGCGACGGCGCCGGGGGTCGGCCAACCGCCCACCGGCATCGGCAGTCGCTGGTTGCGACCGGTGTAACTCTGGAACGCGTTGTGTTCGGGCTGGGCGTCGCAGATCGAGCGGATGATGGTGAACTTGTCCATCATCTGGGCCAGCTTCGGCAGGTGCTCACCGATCTCGATCCCCGGCACGTTGGTCGGGATCGGGTTGAATTCGCCTCGGATCCCGGCCGGAGCTTCGGGCTTGAGGTCGAACATGTCCTGGTGAGGCGGACCGCCGACGAGGTAGATGAAGATCACGCTTTTGGCCGAGGAACGTTTGCCCTGGGCCGCTTCGGCCGCGAGCAGCCCCGCCAGACTCAGACCGGTACCCAGGCTTCCGACCTGCAGGAAGTTACGGCGCGAGAGTCCGTCGCAGAACGGGTCGGAGCCGCTGGCTGGTCCGAGGATCTTCAACATGAGATGCTGTCCGGCTGTTTGATGGTGCCCTGATTGTATCCATCGGCACTTATGTGGCCAACGGGACTCGCCAAATCCGAGCTCGATGACCGCTTTTCTTTTCTAGTCTAACACACTCAGCCCGCCCATGACGCAAGTCACGCTACTTGCCGCCGATGTTCTCGAGACCCTGGCTCGAGACCTGTTGAGTGCTGCCGGTGCCAGCGGTTCGGAGGCGGAGATCGTAGCCGAGCACCTGGTCACCAGCAGTCTGCTGGGTCACGACTCGCACGGCATCCTCAGGCTTCCCGAATACCTGGGCCTGGTCGAGGAGGGGTCGATTGTGCCGGGTGCCGAGATCACCGTCGAGCGGCGTTCGGTGACCTCTGCGGTCGTCGATTGCGGGCTGGGCTTCGGGCCGGTGGGTGGTGTGCGAGCGATCGAGACTGCGATCGAGCTGGCCGTGGAATCGGGCACCGGCTGCGTGGTCACCCGCAGGTGCAACCACGTGGCCCGGCTGGGGGCGTATGTCCAGTTGGCTGCCGAGCGAGGCCTGGTGGCGTTGGCGACGTGCAACTCACCCATCCACGGGCACTTCGTATTGCCGGTGGGTGGCCGCGAGGGCCGGTTGGCAACCAATCCGATCGCGTATGCGTTTCCGACCGATGGAGATCCGATCCTGGCCGACTTTTCGACGTCGGTGGCACCCGAGGGCAAGATCCGCGTGTATCGGAACCGTGGCGAGAGCCTTCCGGAGGGCTGGGTGCAGGACGCCGAGGGTCACCCGACGACCGACCCCGATGCGTTCTACGGTCCACCTCGAGGAGGCATCCTGCCGTTGGGCGGCGTGGCGGCTCACAAGGGCTACGCCCTGGGGCTGTTCGTCGAGTTGCTTGGCAGCTCGCTGGCGGGGCTGGCCTGCGACGATCCCGGCAGCGGTGGAAACGGGGTCTGCTTCGTGGTGATCGATCCCGCGCGGTTTGTGGATCTCGATGCGTACCGTCAGCTGGTTGCCGGGACCCGGGACTACATGAAGAGTGCCGAGCCGGTTGCGGGTGTGGAGGAGGTGCTGGTTCCCGGTGAGCTGGAATTCCGGGCCAGGCGGCAGCGGTTGGCCGAGGGTGTACCGATCGACCCGGTGGCCTGGGGCCAGATTGTCGAGCACGCCGGGCGGCTGGGTGTTGAGGTGTAGGCAGCGGCGGCTTGGCCGGTTGCCCTAGGCGGTTTCCCTGCGCGGGTCGCCGTCGTGCAGCACCGGCTCGAATCTCGAAAGCCTCCCGATCATCACCTCGATCGCCTCGGGGTTGACGTCGACCAGCACGGCATTGCGATCGTGCTTGAGTGCGGCTTCGCCGGTGGTGCCGCTGCCGGCGAAGAAGTCGAGCACGGTATCGCCCGGGTTGCTGTGCACTCGGACAATCCGTTCGAGGATCCCCAGCGGTTTCTGTGTGGGGTAGCCGGTACGTTCCTTGCCGGTGGGGCTGACGATGGTGTGCCACCACGAATCGGTGGGCGTCTTGCCTCGAGCGGCCTTTTCGGGTCCGACCAGTCCGGGTGCCATGTAGGGGATGCGATCGATGTCGTCGTAGCGGTAGGTGAATTCGCCGCTCGTGCGAGCGTACCACAGGATGTTGTCGTGCTTGGGTGACCAGCGTTTTTTTGTACGGCCGCCGTAGTCGTAGCTCCAGATGATCTCGTTGACGAACGCGTCGCGGCCGAAGATCAGGTCCAGGGCGACCTTGGCATAGTGCACCTCGCGGTAGTCCAGGTGCAGCATCAGGCTGCCGGTGGGTGTCAGCAGCCGATGAGCCTGCTGGAGTCGGGGTTCGAGGAAGTCGAGGTAGTCGTCGAAGGCATCGGCAAACGCCTGCCGCCCGATCTCCTCGGTCCGGTACCTCTGGCCTCCGAACCCGGTTCGATCGCCTTCTTCGTCGCGGACGGTCTTCAGTCGGCGACGCGACTGCACTTTGCCGGTATTGAACGGCGGATCGATGTAGATCAACTCGAAGGACCCGTCGGCCCACTGTTCGAGCAGGGGCAGGTTGTCGGCGTGATGGATATCGAGAGTGGGCATGGTGGGGAAACCGCGTTGGCCGGCGGCGGCGATTCTAACACGAGTCCCCTCGGGGTCCTCGACAAGAAAAACACCCGCTGTCGCATTGCGACAGCGGGTGTCAAGGAGCGAGGCCGACGGGACTCGAACCCGCAACCCCCGGATCGACAGTCCGGTACTCTAACCAGTTGAGCTACGGCCCCTACCCGCCGATCAGACCGAGGCCCGATCGACAGCCACGATTCTAGCCCGAGCGGTTTGGTGGTCAAGAGACGCGGCGGGCGCAATGGGATCGGGGCCGCAGTAGACTGGCCCCTGAATCGACCTCGAGGGGAGGCTCATGATGGCCCGCCACTGGATACTTCTCGCCACGCTGCTGGGAACGCCTGTATCGGCCGCATCCGCCCAGGACGCTCTGACCCCAGGGACTGCTCGGGCGGCCCTGCACAAGGCGGTCGGGTTCTTCCGCAACACGGTTTCCGCCGAGGGCGGATACCTCTGGAAGTACAGCCATGACTTGAAGCGTCGCGAGGGTGAGGGTCGAGCCGAGCGGGGGACCTCGTGGGTGCAGCCGCCGGGGACTCCGACGGTCGGTGAAGGCCTGCTTGAGGCCTGGCTGACCTGTGGCGACCCGATGCTGCGGGCCGCCGCTGTCGCCGCCGGCCACCACCTCGTCAACGGTCAACTGCTCTCTGGTGGCTGGGACTACCGGATCGAGACCGATCCGGTCCAGCGCCGGAAGTACGCCTACCGCGTCAGGGGCAATCCCGAGGGCCGCAACCGCACGACCCTGGACGACAACACCACGCAGTCGGCACTCAGGTTCCTGATGCACCTGGACCGGGCCCTGGGCTATCGCGACACCCAGGTCCACTCGTCCGTCGAGTACGCTCTGGATGCGCTGATCAAGGCCCAGTTCCCCAACGGAGCCTGGCCTCAGCGGTACGAGGAGTTCCCCGACGCGAAGAAGTTCCTGGTCCGCCGGGCGAGTTACCAGGCGAAGTGGTCGCGGACGTTTCCCAAACAGCGTTACTACAGCTTCTACACGTTCAACGACAACTCGATCGCCGACGTGGTGAAGACGATGATCGAGGCGCGTGAGATCTACGGGAAGCGGAAGTACCAGGTTGCGGCCGAGAAGGCCGGCGACTTCATCCTGCTGGCCCAGATGCCCGACCCTCAACCCGCCTGGGCCCAGCAGTACGACCTGCAGATGCACCCGGCCTGGGCCCGCAAGTTTGAACCTCCCTCGGTCTGCGGCGGCGAGTCGCAGGGGGTGATGCGGACGCTGATCTTCCTGTACCGCAAGACCGGCCGCGAGGACTTTCTGAAGGCGGTGCCCCGGGCACTGAAGTACCTGAAGGCGTCGGAGATTTCCAACGGGCGGTTGGCGAGGTTCTATGAACTGAAGACCAATCGCCCGCTGTACTTCACGATGAAGTACGAGCTGGTCTACACCGACACCGACCTGCCGACTCACTACGGATTCCAGGTCGGTTCTCGGCTGGATTCGATCGAGAGTGCCTGGCGTCAGGCGAAGCGGTTGGGGCCGTCGCGGCCGGTCGATGCCCGCCGGCTGACCACTCGGAAGCGTCGCAAGTTGACCCCCGCGATCAGCCGCCGGGCGATGGCGGCGATCCGGGCGATGGATTCGCGAGGTGCGTGGGTCGAGATGGGTGAATTGCGCCACCAGGCAGGTGGCCGAAAGAAGGCTCGAATCATCTCGACCCAGACCTTCGTCGGTCACATCGGGGCTCTGGCGGCGTACCTCGGGTCGCGGCAGTAGCGACGCTCAGCCTTCGGCAACCGCCCGCATTTTTTCGAGGCCTTCGCGAGCGACCTCTTCGGGGTCCAGCTGCCAGAGGTCCTCGCGGAAGAGTTCCAGCGACAGCCACTTGTTGTAGCCGACTTCGCGGAGCAGTTGGCAGTAGCGACCGAGGTCGAAGCAGCCGTCACCGGGCATTACGCGGTCGGGGTCGTGCTGCTCGATGCGGGGCTTGGTGTCGATGCAGTCGTTGAAGTGCGAGATGGCAATCTGGTCGGCGGTCAGCTTGGCGATCGATTCGACATCTCCGCCGCCGCGGTAGATGTGGAACGGGTCGAGCACCGTGGTAGCGTCGGCGTCGCCGCTGCCCTCGATCACTCTCAACGCCGCCTCGATCGAATTCACCTGCTCGCTGAAGCCCAGGAACTCCATGATCGGCTTCACGCCGAACTCGCGACCGACTTCCAGCAATCGAGCATATTGCCGGGCACCGAGTTCGAAATCGACCTCGCCCAGAGGCGGTCCGCCGATGGCGTAGCCTGCTCCCACGGCGACACTCTGCTCGAGCCGCCGCTTGATCTCGTCGATCTCCTTGGCATACTCCTCGCCACTGGTGTCCCACCATCCCTTGAGGAAGATGGTGGTGGGCACTTGCAGGCCGGCGTCGTCGGCCGCGTTGCGGATGTCGGCCAGGGTGCCGCCGGTCAGCAGGTAGAGGTCGATGTCGTCGTGCCAGAGTTCGATGGCGGCGTAGCCGCACCGACCGGCGATCGCGATCTTCTCGAGGATCGGCGTCGGCCGAATGGTGCTCGAGTTCAGGCTGTAAATGAAGTCGGCCATGAGAGTCCTCGGGCGGCTGTGGTCTTTCAAGGTGGCAAGGCGAATT
>CAUZJR010000161.1:0-10738 GCA_963580005.1 Planctomycetota bacterium | reverse complement strand
ATTCGACGTGGCGATGCGGTCGTGCCATTGCTGGTGGAAGAGTTGCAGAGCAGGAGACTTACCGAGCGGGTGGAGACCTGGGCCGCCTGGTCCCTGGGCCGCATCGGCCTGTCGCAGCGAGCCATCGACAACCGCCTCGCCGGTTGGGTGCTGTCTTCTCGAGGGACCAATCTGCGGGTGCAGGCATTGCGGATCCTGGCAAACCGGATTCGGGTCACCGGCCGCAGGCGCGGGCTGCCCGATGTGATCGATAAGGCATTGTTAGACCCAATTCCACGAGTCCGGCTGGCGGCCGTGCTGGCGATTCGGCGAGCCGCCGACCGGTCTCGCGTCGGGGCGTTGCGAGGGATCCTGGCCATCGAGCAGGACCGCGTCGTCTTTTACGCCGGATGGCAGGCACTGCGGAAGCTGTCGACTCAGAAGTTGCTCTTGGCGTGTATGGGGGACGGTGCCGGAGGAGTCCGGCTGGCGGGACTGCTGGCGCTGGCGGAGGGTCGTGCCCTGGAGGCTCGGCAGGTCAAGCCTTTGCTCGAGGATGAAGATGCGCGGGTCCGCAGTGTGGCGGCTCTTTGGCTGGCGCGTGGGGCTGGCAATCCGCTGGTTCGAGTGAAGCCGGCCGGTGGTGAGTTCCGCGAACGTGTGAATGTGACGGTTGAGGTGGGGGTGAAGCCGGGCCGGGTCTACTACAGCGTGGACGGCACGGTGCCGACCATGCGGTCACCGCAGTGGAGCGGCTCGAAGGTGTTTTCAAAGAGCGTGGTGCTGAAACTGGCGGTGTTTGTCGGTGAGCAGCGGGTGGGGCCCGTGGGCGAATACCGTTTCACTCGACTCTCGACCCTGGAAGCAGCCAGCCGCAGCGGAGTGCTTGCGGCTCGAGCACGAAGTGGCAACAGCTATCGAGTGGTCGACGGCGGACTGGTGGTCGGGCGCACGGTCTATACCGACCGGGAGTACGTGTACAAGCAAGTCCCCAGGGGGTACGAGGGATCGATGGTGATCCAGACTGCCAACCAGGACGCCTCGTCGCGAGGCTCTCGCTTTCTGGAGATCGACACGGTGATCCCGGTAACGGTCTGGTTGGGCCACGACACCCGGGTGAGCAAGCCGCCTGGGTGGTTGCCTCTGAAGGGCCGTGGCGCATTCGTGCGAACCGAGTTGATGGTCCAGACCAGCGACGCGACGTTTCGGCTCTTTGAGCGGAAGTTTCCGGCCGGGCGGATAGTGATCGGAGGCAACACCGACGACGGGCTGGACGGGGGGAAGTCGAATTACCTGGTCATCGTTCGCCCGGGCGGTCTGCCACGCCTGTCGCAGGCGACTACGGTCCAGGCGGTACTGCCGTTGTTACCCGCCGGCCGGGTCGCAGCGGGCAAGGCGTTGTTTTTTGCCACTGGTGGTGCCGGCTGTGCCAAGTGTCACCGCGTCGACACGAAGCAGCAGCCCGGCTTTGGACCCGACCTGGCGAGCCTGGTGAAGCAGGCCGACCCGAAGAAGGTGGTCCGCTCGATCCTGAGTCCAAGCGTGGAGGTGAAGGAGGGCTTCAGGATGCTGTTGATTGTGATCGAGGACGGCAGGACCCTGACGGGATTGCTGAAGGAGGAGACCGGTACGGCGTTGACGTTGTTGCAGGCAGACGGTCGTCAGGTGGTAATTCCCAGGGGGTCAATCGAGGAGCGTGTCAGCCAGAAGATCTCGCCGATGCCCTCGTTCGAGCGATTGCTGACGCCGAGGCAGGTGGCTGATGTGACCGCGTTTCTATTGAGCCTGAAGTCGCGTTCGAACTGAACTGAACTGAGTCGGCGGGGACTTGGCTAGTTGCCGGCAGTTCGCACCGGTGGCAGATGATCGACGAGTCCTGCCCGGGTCCGCTTCAGTTCCTGGACTGTGTCACGGCGAAAGCGTGAGAGTCGCCTGGCGTGATCCGAATCGAGAGCGAGGTTCTTGAGCTCGTCGGGGTCCTTCTTCAGGTCGTAGAGTTCTTCGATCTGGTTGGCTTCCATCGTGCGGATGTACTTGTAGCGGCCCCGCGCCAGTGAGACCCACCAGGGGACTCCGCCTGAGTCGAGCTTCGACGAATTGGGTGGGATCGTGTTGGTGTCGTCGCCGTACTTGCGCTGGGTGTAGATGGCCAGGGTGGGGTGCGGCCATTTCGAGCCGGGGCGTTTGAGCAAGGGCGTCAGGTCGTGGCCATGCATGTCCCAGGGCAGTTCGATGCCGGCGAAGCGGAAGAAGGTCGGTACCAGGTCGACCCCGGCCACCGGATGCCGGCAGGTCCTGCCCTGGGGGACTCGTCCGGGCATGCTGACGATCAGCGGGGAGCGGATCGTGCCGTCGTAGGGTGCGATCTTGCGGCAGAAGCCGTGCTGGCCCCAGCCGAAGCCCTGGTCGGAAGTGAAGACGACCAGCGTATTCTTGTACTGGCCGGTGGCCTTGAGCGTCTCGATCAACGTGCCGACCGATTCGTCCAGGGCACGCACGCCCTGGTGGTACTGTCGGACCCAGTCGGTCAGCGTGTTGCCGTGGATTCCCTTGGATCCCTCGACCGTCTGCCCTCCGAATTGTCCTCCCTTGAGTTCGGGACGACCGTTCTTGTCCTTGACCCAGTACTCGATCTTCTGCATGTAGTCGGGCTTGCCCGGCCGCGGCGGGAAGATGTCCTTGGGCGTGGGGACGCGGAGATCGGGGTAGAGACCCATGTGCCGCTTGGCCGGTGTGAACGGGCCGTGGACCGCTCCGTAGCACAACCACAGGTACCACGGCTTGTCTGCCTGGCGGTGCTGGCCCTTGATGTAGTCGACCGCCCAACTGGTGTAGTTGTCGGTCGAATAGCCCTTGGTCAGCTTGGCCTTGCCGCCATTGGTCTCGATCAGCTGATCGTAGAAGTAGTTGCCCGAGTTGTTGGGGTGTCGAGGCCGATTCCAGACGACCTGGTAGTCCCAATCGCGGCCAAATCCGGTGTCGGTGCCGGTGTGCCATTTTCCGATCTGGGCGGTCTGGTAGCCGTTCTTGCGAAAGACCGAGGGCCAGAACGGGGCCTGTGCGGGGTCGTAGGTGCTGCCGGGGTACTTGCCTTCCATCCGCAACGACTTCACTCCGTAGGGATGGTGCCCGGTCAGCAATGCCGCTCGCGAGGGCAGACACCAGGTCCCGATGTAGGCGTGAGTGAAGCGGACGCCTCGCTTGGCCAACGCGTCGATGTTGGGCGTCCGGGCAAACTTGTAGGCATCGGGGTAACAACTGACCGTCCGATACGACTGATCATCTGTGTAGATGAACAGGATGTTCGGTCGTTCGCTGGCCTGGGCCCCGGGAAGAGGCACAAAGGCGAGTCCCAGCAGCAAGGTGATAACAGAACGGTGCATCAGGCTCCCTTGGGCTTGCCCCAGTGATCGCGGTACGGGCGAGACATCAGCGAGTTGGCTTCGGTGTCGTCGACGACCTGCTCGGTGGTGGGGTCAAACTGGAAGGAACGTCCCAGGCGAGTGGCCACATTGCCGAGGTGGCACAGCGAGGTGGTCAGGTGGCCCAGCGCGATGTCGCCGTTGGGCGTTTCGCCGCTGCGGGCGCACTGCAGAAAGTTGGCCACGTGTTTTTCGGCATTCTGTGCCTCGGGAGTGACTTTCACGTTGACCCTCTGGTTCCGCGCGTCGTAGACGGCGATCTTGCCGCGGCGGCTGAGGAACATCTGGCCACCGGTTCCATAGAATTCCACGCCGCTGTCGACGTTGTGCGGATAATTGGTCGACCAGAGTCGCTGCTCGTAAACCAGGATCTTCTGGTCGCCGGTCTTTCCGCCACCGGGATACTGGAACGAGACCAGTTGCGTGTCGGGGAACTGCTGGTCGTCGTCGAAGAAGAACTTGCCTCCGGTGGCAGTCACCAGCGACGGGTGGGTGTCGACTCCCAGCCCCCAGCGGGCGTAGTCGATGTCGTGCACACCATCGTTACCCATGTCGCCGGTGCCGAAGTGGTACCACCAGTGCCAGCCCGAGGGGGTTCGGTTGGCCTGGAACGGAATGAACTCGGCCGGTCCGACCCAGTTGTCGTAATCGAGCGTCGAGGGGGGCGTGCCGGGCTTGCCGTGACCAATGTTGCCTCGCTTCTGGATGTTCCAGGCCTTACAGATCTTGACGTCGCCGATGATTCCGCCACGCAACAGCTTGACCGCGTCGATCATCATCGTGGTACTGCGGACCTGGGTGCCGTGTTGCACCACCCGTTTGTTCCGCCTCGCCGACTCGACCAGCAACCGGCCCTCGCGGACGTTGTGCGAGCAGGGTTTTTCGACGTAAACGTGCTTGCCCGCCTCGCAGGCCAGGATCGCGGCAGGAGAATGCCAGTGATCAGGCGTGGCGACGATCACCGCGTCGAGTGAGTCGTCGGCCAGCACCTTGCGGATGTCGTCGCTGGTCTTGACCGAGCCGCGGACCAGTTTCTGGCCGTTCTGCAGCCGGCGGGTGTCGACGTCACAGATCCAGGTCAGCCGGACGCCGGGGTTTGACTGGAAGACTCCGGCCAGGTAGCTGCCTCGACCACCGCAACCGACCAGGGCCACCTGGAGAGTCTTGTTGGCATCGGCGTTTCCGGCGTGCACGTAGGAGGCCAGCGACAGAGACGCGGCGGCCGTGGTGCCCGACTGCAGGAATTGCCGGCGGGTGGGTGATGTCATGGCCGCGGCTCCCATATCGCGAAAAGGACTGGACCGGTGTTCTTGGCCGGGATTCTACGACGAGCGTGATGGGAATGTCACTGAGAGGGGTCGTTCTGCAGGTGCCGGTCGAGGAATCGGTCGGCCAGGCTGCGGGATGAGGAAGGGAACGAGTGCTTGAGATCGGGGTAGGCCGCCTGCAGCGAACTGCTGGCAGCATAGAGTCCATAGACGGGCCGGGCGGCGTCGATTGAGTCGAGTACGCCCGTGTAGTCGAAGTCGCGATCCCGCTTGGCGGCGATCGCCAGAAACGGCCGAGGAGCCAACATGCCAATGATCTCGGGAAAGTCGAATGGCATTCGATCGGCGCTACTTCCGAATCGGGTGCGAATGCGGGGCATGTAGCGTGGCCCGCTCCACGACGGCACATCGTCCTTGTGGAAGCGTGTGAATCCGCAACTTGAAACAATCACCCTCAGCCGGGGCTCGAACGCTGCGGTGAACATCGCGTTGTGTCCGCCCAGGGAATGACCGATGACGCCAATCCTCGCTGGGTCGACCCTCTTCAGGTTCGACAGCACATCCACCGCTCGGATGTTGTCCCAGATCGCCTTCATCGTGCCACTGGCATATCCATGGCCCGGATTGAAGTCGTAGGTCGACTTGCCGAAACCGGGATAATCAGCGGCCATGGTGACATACCCCCGGCCGGCGAGGTGCAGGGCGTGAGCCAGTTCCAGATTGCCCGAGATGCCGGCGGCCTCGAGATTTCCTTCGCGATTGGTCTGCTGGAGGCAGAGGACCGCCGGATGACGCGCCGTGGTCAGCGAGGCAGCCGGAAAGAACAGGTAGGCGGTGACGCGGCCTGACATGTCGCTGCGAAACGAGATCCTGGACCGTCGCAGCGGGCCGATCATGCTGGTCTCGTGGATGCGGACATCACTTGAGACCTGCTGCGACCGATCAGGGAGTCGGCCCATCACCTGTTGCAACGAACCCAGTATGTGATCGCGTCGCTGTTTCCACTGCGAAAGCGAGCGGATTGGCTGCAAGCTGCCGTCGGGAAGCAGGAGCTGCATCGGGTCGTGGTGATGAGGGTAGGCGGGGATCGGCCCGGGAAACGCAGCGAGTGGCTGAGCGGCGGCCAGGACCATCCAAGCGGATGCCAGGCAGGCGATACGCCGGGGACGAAGAGAGGTCATCATGAGTGTCGTGGTCCTGCGGTCGTGACCGGGTCGATTGCTCGAAGAGTTCGACCCTATCATGAGCCGCCTCGAGATGGGATCGTGATGTCTCGAGGCCGCCAGCAGGAATGAGGAGCCAGCCGGGAATGACACTGCATCCGGAATCTCAGAAGATGCTCCAGGAGTTGGCAGCACTGGGCCTGCCGCCGATTTCTGAACAGTCGCTGCTCGAGGCGCGGTCACGCCTGGTGGATCCGCTGGGACCTCTGGAGGAGGTTGCCGAGGTAATAGACACGGCGATCGAGGGTCCGGCGGGCTCGCTTCGGCTTCGGTGTTACCGGCCAGTCGAGCGGGCGAGTGGTCCGCTGAACCTGCTGGTGTTCTTTCATGGCGGAGGCTGGGTGATTGGCAGCATCGAGTCGCACGAAGACCTGGCCCGCCGCCTGGCCAACGCCTGCCACGCCATGGTCGTCTCGGTCGATTACAGGCTGGCACCCGAATCGCCCTACCCCGCAGCGGTCAGGGACTGCCTGGCCGCCACCCGGTGGGCGGTGGACCAGCGAGTAGACTGGGGAGTCACGGGGCTGACGATCGTTTCGGGTGACAGTGCCGGAGGGAACCTTGCGGCCGTCGTGGCCCGAGAGGCCACCCTGGCGGGCGATCCGCCTGTGGATTACCAGGTCTTGTTGTATCCCGTGACAGACAGTGACCTCTCGAGCGGTTCCTACACCGAATTCGCGGACGGGTACGGTCTGACCCGGGATGCCATGAGCTGGTTCTGGAACCAGTACACCGCAGACCAGGATGCGGCCCAGCCGGGTGCTTCGCCGTTGAGGGCGGATTCGCTTGGTGGACTCCCCGCCGCCTACGTCGTGACGGCAGAATACGACACGCTTCGTGACGAGGGTGAAGCCTATGCCAGGCGCCTGGAGTCCGATGGCGTGGAGGTGACCTCCGAGTGTGCAGCCGGCATGCTGCACGGGTTCCTGCTGCACGCTGATCGGTTCACTGCGGTGGCCGAGGTGTTGGGCCGCATCGGCGAGCAGGTGCGAGCACGCTCAGGGTAGGGTCCGGCAAGGTTCAGCCAACCGGCAGGTGACCTAGCGTCGGGATGTGGTCCGCAGGTACTCGAGCCGGCGTGCCACCTGGCCACCGGTCAACCTGGGCATCAGCCGTGCCGGATCCACAGCCAGCTTTCGGTGGTCCCTCAGGTAGACCAGCGTATTGAGAGCCAACAGCGCCTCGGCTTCGGTCTCGACCGAGTTGACCACCTGGTAGAGCACCGGGATCGGTTCGCCTTCGCCCAGTACCCCCAGGCACTCGGCTGCCCGCAGGCGAACCATCGGGTGTTTGTCCTCAAGCAGTGCCTCGATAGCGCCAAGCAGAGGCTTTGCAGTGGGGCCGAGCATCGCGGTGGCCTGGCAGGCCCAGTAGCGATCCCAGTGATTGGGTGACGCCAGGTGTTTCCTGAGCCGCGGAACCGCCTGGTCGGCGGGCAGCAGGCTGAGATCAGCGATCTGCAGGAGACGAGAAATCTCGGAGCTGTGTTTGCGGCCAAAGGCTATTGGGTTGGCCAGGATGGTCGACACCTGGAAACTCTCGGGATAGACGCTCAGGTCGTTGATCGCCATCAGCTGTTTGCGGAGTCGATCTCGGAGATCGAGCAGGGTTCGCCGGTGACCGTCTTCGGCAGCCAGGTTGTTCACCTGGTGGGGATCGGACTCGAGATCGAAGAGTTGTTCTGCGGGGCGGGCTTCAAAGAACAGTCTTTGCTTGTCGCTGAGTTTTCCGGCGAGGTGGAGACGCCGCCACTGGGCGAATGCCAGCATCCGGTAGCGGTAGTTGTTTTGCAGGCCGTCGGGGTAGTAGCCCTGGTAGTTGCGAACGTAGGCGAAGCGGCCCTTGCGAAGCGTGCGGACGTGGTCGTACTTCTCGTCAAAACGGTCCGCGTGGCCAAGAGCCTCGTCGCGTTGAGCCAGTTGGGAAGCCGAAACATCGGGACCCAGAAAGGCGCGGCCATCAAGTCGCCTGTCGGCGGTCAAACCGGCCAGGTGCAGCACGGTCGGGCCGAAATCGATGAAGCTGACGAATCCGTCGAGCCGGCTGGCGGGCTTGTGGTCGACCAGGTGCTTGAAATTGTTGGGGATCCTCACGACCAGCGGGACATGCAGGCCGCTCTCGTAGGCGTAACCCTTGCTGCGTGGAAGAACGCCACCATGGTCGCCGAAGTAGAAGATGAACGTGTCTTCGAGCAGGCCATCTGCCTCGAGTTGACTCACCACGCGACCGATCTGCTGGTCGATGACACCCATGCGATCGAAGTAGCGGGCGTGGGTGTAACGGAAGGTGGGCGTGTCGGGATGGTAGGGAGCCAGTTGGACCGCCTGGGGCGAAACCGTGGTCGGTGTCTGCAGCAGCCGTTTCGGAAAGTGCAGAGAACTCTCGTGAGACTGCCCAAAAGACTGCATGTGGAAGAACGGCGTCTGCTTGTTGGGCCGGTTTCTCCAGGAAGCCCTCTGCGAGGAAGCGTGCCAGAGCCTGCTGATCGGGAACTGGAAGTTGTAGTCGGTCTTGCGGCGATTGGTCGTGTAGTAGCCGTTCTCTTTGAGAACCGCCGACCAGGGCAGCAGACCTGCAGGCAACGGGGCCGGGCGGATCTTGCGGTGGTACTGAAAGCCACCTCGTGGTGCGTAAATTCCGGTGGCCAGTGTCGAGCGGGCGACCGAACAGACCGGACTGCACGAAAAGGCGTGATTGAAGACCAGGCCGTGGCGAGCCAGGGCGTCTATGTGAGGAGTCGAACCGTGTCGGGCTCCGTACAGGCGCAGGTAGTGGATCGAGTTGTCCTCGGAGACGAGGAACACGAAGTTGGGCCGGTTCGCAGCGGTGGCTGCGGTGTTAGCTGCGGTGAGCAGGAGGATGGCTGTCAGCAGTAGCGTCGGGCGAATCATGGATTGGATCCGGGAAGCGGCACGTGATGTGTCTGACAGGGCGTTCAGGCGTTGGGGGTGACGACCACGCGGAGGTGTTCGTTGGAGTCGGCAGCGGCTACAGCCTGTTCGATGTCGCCAAGTGGATACGAGCGACCGGCGAGAGAGCGTGAGGGTGCGTCGTCGGGCAGATCTGCCAGGAAGGTGAGTGCTTCGGCCAGGTCATCGGGGCGGTAGTTGTGGAGACCCGAGATGCTGAGCATGCGTCTGACGACAGTCTCGGGGTCCAGGGTGATCGGAGGGCTCGAGAAGACGCTTCCCACGAGCACGAGTTGGCCGCCGATCCTCAGCCATGCGAGTGCCGACTCGATGGCCGACGTGGCACCGGAAACATCTATGGCCATATCGACGCCCCGTCCGTCGGTCAGTTGCCGAATCGGATCGGGCATGGCGGACCCGGATGTGGTGATGTGATAGGGCGTACATCCGGTCAGCGTGGCAGCGGTTTCGAGTCGCGACGAGTCGATGTCGGCCAGGATCACGTCCGAGGCGCCCCGTTTCAGCGCATATTCGGTGATGGTCACTCCCAGCGACCCGGCCCCCATGACCAACAGCGTGGCGCCCTTGATCTCGGAAGCCTGTCGGACGGCGGCGACGGAGGTGGCCGTGCAGCAGTTGGCCGGGACGGCCTCGAGATCATCCAGTGAGTCGGGGATACGAAAGATGGCCGTGCCGGGCAACAGACGGCAGTGAGTGGCCAGGCCGCCCAGGGGGCCTCGTGCATCGGAGTCGGAGTGTCCGTACTTGACCAGGTGCTGGCATTTCTGTGGAAGATTCTGCCGGCAATAGAAGCACGAGCCACACGACGCGGCGATGGTCCAGGTGACCCGGTCGCCGGCCTCCAGTTCCCGACCGGACCAGTCGTTGACGCTGCCGCCGGTTTCGAGGACCTGACCGACAATTTCATGGCCGAGCACGGTCGGGCTGGTACAGGGCCTTCTGCCGGAGATCGTGTGCAGGTCACTGCCACACAGTGCGCAGGCGGCGACGCCCACCAACACGTCTCCTTCGGCGATCGGATCCAGTTCAAAGGTATTGAACGAGAACTTCGAATCGGTTCCGTCGAACACCGCCGCGGTGCATGTGCGACTCATGGACCGGCCTCGTTGGCGGGGATTTCTGAGTAGAGACCCATCTGGCCCGAGACCTCAGCGACGGCAGCCAGTAGTCGCTCGATGTCTTCGGCGTGGACGTCTCCGATCGTGCCGATTCGAAACGTATTGGCCTGCGTGACCTTGCCCGGGTAGATGACAAACCCGTGTCCCTTGAGCAGGTCATAGAACGTGGCGAAGTCGAAGTTGTCGACGGGGTCACGAAAGGCCGTGATGATGGGTGATTGCAGATCGTCGTCAAGCAGTGTCTGAAACCCGATCTCGCGCATGCCTTCGACCAGGCGGCGCTGGTTGCGGGTGTACCGTCGTGCCCGAGCGGCCACGCCCCCTTCGGCCTCGAGTTCCTCGAGAGCCTGTGCGAAGGCCAGCACGGTGTGCGTGGGAGATGTGAACCGCCACTTCCCGTGATGGGCTTCCATCTCGGCCCATTGAGCGTGCAGGTCGAGAGACAGTGAGCGGGCCTGTCCGGCGGTTGCCGCGATCGCGTCGGGGCGGGCCAGGACACAGCAGAAGCCGGGTACGCCCTGGATGCACTTGTTGGAGGAGGAGATGAGGTAGTCGGCCGAGAAGCCCTGGAGGGTCATCGGCATGCCGCCAAAAGAGGACATGGCATCGACGATGAACGACCTGCCGGCTTGTGCGACCACCTGCCCGATGGCGGGGATCGGATTCAGCATTCCGCTGGTGGTTTCGCAATGCACGGCGGCGACATGAGTCAGTTGCGGGTTGGCCTCGAGTGCCGCTGCGACCCTGTCGGCGGAGGCGGGTTCGGTTTCCCCGAAGGCGACTTCCACGGCGGGGATC
>CAUZJR010000160.1:0-10751 GCA_963580005.1 Planctomycetota bacterium | reverse complement strand
CACCAGCGGGATCGCGTCCTGGGGAATCTCGTCGGTGCCCTTGTACTTCACGCAACCGTACAGCCTCACGGTGGAGGCTGGAGTGGTACCGCCGCGAGGCACCCAGCCGGGAGCCGGCGGGGCAGCCGGCGGGGCAGCTTGCGGGGCAGCTTGCGGGGCGGGCTTCGCCACGGGGGCGGGGATCGATTTCGGGGCCGGAACGGGGGCGGGCTGGAGCTTGGGCTGGGGTGTGGGAGAGGCCTTGGGCTTGGGGGTGGGAGCCTGCCTGAGCGTGAAGGTTGCCGGGGGCGCCGCGGGAGGTACGAAGACCGATCGGAGCAGGGGCCGGGGAAGCTGAGGGGACCGAAGACCGTCGGCCGCAGAGGCGGAACTGGCGGCACTCGAGACTCCCAACACGGCCATCGCAACCAGGCACAGGCCTCGGGTCACGAGTCGGTAGATCGATTCGAAGCTGGCAAACTCGCTCATGGTGTTCTCTCCCCTCCCAGGTCTCCCCGGGTCACTGGTTGTGCGTCGAGTCCTGCGAAATGACTGCCCGGTTGGACCAGGTTCTCGTGTGGCTGCGGTGTGGCTGCGGTGTGGCTGCGGTGTGGCTGCGGTGTGGCCTGGTTGCCATTTTACAGCCAGTTGGGGAGACGACGGGAGGTGTGTCCGTCGGGGAAACCGGGTCAGGGGCGAGGGTGGGTGAGGGTTGTAGTGATTCTAGGGCCCCGGGCCCCTCACCCCCTGTTGCCTCGACCGGCTTCGCCCCGCATAATCGGAACTGGAGCCGTCGGAGGAACCGACGGTCGTTTCACCGCTTCACACCCCAGGACGACCCGGTCCCGATGCAGAATCGTCCCTGCCTGGTCCTTGTACTCGTGCTGGCTGCCGCCTGGTTGCTGCCCGGTTGCGGGGGAAGCGAACCGGCGGCTGGCGAGGCTGGCGAGGGTGGCCCGGGCGGCCAGGCGGCTGGAGGTAAAGCCGCGGCCGGGGTGCCTCTCGGAGCCCAGCCTGTCATCCGCACGATCGGCGGCAAGCAGTGGATCGGCGAAGTTCCCCGGGACATCTACTTCGAGGATCCGCTGTCGGTGGCGGCCGATAAGCGAGCCGTGGGTGCTGCCGGCGGAGATGCGGTTGCTGGCAGCCCGATGAGCGATCCGGCAGGCAGCAAGGGAGTCGGGGAGGCGAGCGAGCCCGATCCACTGCCGGCCACGGCGTCTGAGGGCGACTGGAAATCGGTGATCGGGATCGAGCCGCTCAAGACCGAGATCAAGGCGATCCGCAACAGCCTGACCGGTCACCTGCAGAACGTCGGCAAATTCAATTCGGGCATCAAGGAGATTCCCTCGGATGGTGCCACCTTGGCGGTACTGGCCTCGGTGGCCGCGGCTCATTCGGGAGAGGTCAGTTGGAAGAAGAAGGCCAAGTTCATCCGCGACCTCGCCGGCCAGATGCTCACCGAGAAACTCGCACGCGGACGCAAGTCGTTCGACCAGGTGAAGAATCCGTTTGAGACCATCGTGGAGATTCTCGACGGGGGCAGCCCGGCCGAGCTGCCCGAATCGAAGGACCAGGCAGCGTTTTCGGATGTCGCCGAATTCGGATACCTGATGCAGCGGATGGACAAGGGCTTCAAGTGGATCCAGGGCAATGCCCGGGACGAGGAGTCGTACAAGGAACACGCCGCGAAGGTGCGGCACGAGGCGGCGGTGATGGGGGTGCTGGCCCGGGTGATCAAGGAAGAAGGCTACGGGTGGCTTGACGACGAGGATTTCGTCAAGCACGCCGATGCGATGCTCGACGCCTGCCTGAGTGTCGAAAAGGCAGTCGCCACCGAAGCGTTCGCCGACTACGACAAGGCGATCACCAAGATCGACCAGCTCTGCACGCAGTGCCACATGGGACGGAGATAGACGATGCGGGAATCAAGGAGAGTGGTTCGAGCGCGAGGTGTGCTGTTGGTCGGGCTGGTGGCCGGGCTGGCGCTGGTCACACGAGCAGACGTGATCACCCTGAAGTCGGGTCAGAAGATCGACGCCCCGGTGCTCAAGGAAACCGACGCCGCGCTGTTCCTGGATGTCGGGGTCGACGTGCTGAAGGTGCCGCTGGAACACGTCGCCTCGCGAGCCAAGAACGCCGCTGAGGCAGCCGCGGCCAAGGACCAGGTCAAGCAGAATCGGATCTATGCCACCGGCAAGATGAAGGCCAAGCCGATCAAGGAACTGGCTCGCGACTTCGGTGCGGCCGTGGTGCTGGTGCAGACGCCCAGCGGACTGGGGTCGGGATTCATCGTCAACGAAAAAGGCCTCTGCGTGACCAATTACCACGTGGTCGAGAAGGAGACCCGCATCGCGGTGGTGATCTTCGACCGCGATGCCGACGGCAAGTTCACTCGCACCCGGATCGACAAGGTCAAGATCCTGGCACTGAACCCGTTCTTCGACCTCGCCCTGCTGGAAATCCCCAGGAAGAAGGACCAGACCTTCAAGACAGTCGTGATCACCGGGGCTCATGATCATCGTGAAGGGGACGAGGTGTTTGCGATCGGAAACCCGCTGGGCCTGGAACGGAGTGTCTCGCGAGGCATCGTCAGCACGCGGAACCGCAACTTCGGCGGGCTGGCCTACATCCAGATGACCGCCCAGATCAATCCCGGCAACAGCGGCGGCCCGCTGTTCAACAGCCGGGGCGAGGTGATTGGGGTCACCAACATGGGGATCCCTGCCGGCGAGGGCCTGGGCTTCGCGATTCCCTCGGTCTACGTCAAGCACTTCCTGGACAACAACGACGCCTGGGCCTTCGACAAGGACAATCCCAACACCGGCTACCGCTATCAGGACGCCCCCCGACGCAAGAACCCCAATCCACCGCCGACCGGAGCCACCGACAAGTAGGACTCGACTTGTCCGGACCCGCGAATCCGGACGAAATGACCCTTGCCGTTTCGGGGAGCAATCACCGAGAATGGCGGGCAGGGAAAGCCCGATTGTCGGCCGCACCCTGCAAAGACTCACCTCTCACGAACTCCCCCTTCTTCGGGATGGCTCAGCATGATCCAGATGATCAACAAGTTCCGTTCGCTCCCCCGCCAGGCATTCGCCTCGCTGCTCGTACTGGCCACCTTGGGCACATCGTGCCCGGCCCAGACCACCAGTGTTTCGGCGCCCAAGAGACTGCCGCCGGACGTCGTGGCCTATATCTCGGTGCCCAATGCCAGCGAACTGAAGAAGCGGTTCAACGCCTCGCAGATGGGGCTGCTGATCGCCGATCCGGCCATGGCCGACTTCGTCGCCGACGTCAAGATGGCCATCGCCAACGCTTCCAAGGAGAGTGAAGCCCAGGGCGGAATCAACATCGAGAGCCTGCTGGCGATTCCCGACGGCAACATCACGATCGCCGGGCTCGCCGGAGGACCCAAGGGCCTGGGTTACGTGGTGATGCTCGACTTCGGCAAGAACCGTTCGACGGTCGACAAGCTGATCGCGAAGATGGCCGAGGGGCTTGCCAACGAGGGGGCCAAGAAGACCCAGGTCGAAGTGGGTGACTTCTCGATCACCAATTTCAAATTGCCCGTGCCGCCGGCGAATCCCAACACGCCGGGTGCGGCGCCACCGAGGTCTCTGACAAATCTCGGTTGGTTCATCGATGGCAGCATGCTGGTCGTGGGCAACGGCACCGATACGCTCAAGGGAGTCATCGCCCGCTGGGACGGCAAGCACTCGTCGACGTTCGGCGACAACCCGGTCTACCGCTACATCGCTGAAAAGGGAGCCAGCGATGGGCCGGCTCCGATTGCCGAGTGGTACCTGGACCCGATCGCGTTGGTCACCGGCATGATCAACGGGGTCGACCCCAACAACTTCCAGGCCCAGTTGATCCTCGGGTTCCTCCCCACACTGGGCCTCGACAAGATCAAGGCCATCGGCGGCACCATCAACATGGGTACGCCGAAGTACGAGGAGATCAGCCGCACGGTGATCTATGTCGACCCGCCCCGCACCGGGGCCCTCGACCTGCTCAAGTTCCCCGCCACCAGCCAGTCTCCTCCCAAGTGGGTCCCCGCCAACGCCACGTCCTACATGTCGCTGAATTGGGATCTGCAGGCCGCCTGGCGCGGCATCGGTACCCTGGTCGATTCGTTCAACCCCCAGGGACCCGGTACGTTCGAGAACCTGATAAACCAGTTGGCCACGCAGGAAGGTGGACCGATGATCCACCCCAAGAAGGACTTCATCGATCACCTCAGTGGACGCATTCAGTTCGTCTCCGATGCGACCCAGCCGGAACAGGCCGGCGAGTTGCCGGGCGGGAGAATGCTGTTCGCGCTGGGAGTGAAGAACGCCGATGGGCTCAAGGCCACCATTGCCAAGCTGGTCAACACGCCCGGATCTCCGGTGACCACCAGGCAGTTCCAGGGTGAGACGATTTACGAATTGCCCTCACCGGCTCAGCTGGGCAACGCCGCGGGTGGCAAGATCGGGATCTCGATCGCACAGGGCAACCTGATGATCGGTATCCCCGAGACACTGCTCGAGCAGGCACTGCGAGGCGATGTCGAACCGCTCTCGGCCAGCGCCGACTACAAGCGACTCGCCACCAGCTTCCCCGCACAGGCCTCCTCGATCGGATACGCCCGGCAGAACACACAACTCAAGACGATCTACCAGATGCTCCGCACGGGCAACTTGCCCGGAGTCGCCCCGGGGGCCGGGTTCCCGGGTGGTGGAGGCGGATTGCCGTTCGACTTGAAGAAACTGCCACCCTTCTCCGTCGTCCAGAAGTACCTGCACTCCTCGGGCAGCTACATCATTCCCGACAAGAACGGAGCCGTGATGGTCAGCTTCTCACCCAGGAAGGCCTCGAAATAGCCTCGACCCCTTTCAACACACCCACCCACCCACCCACCCACCCTGACACACATCACTCACCGGGCCGCGGAACTCACCCGCCGGCGGGGTGCTTGATTCTCAACACCTCTGGTCCCTTCCGTCCAGGAGCCAATCATGCTCGACCGAGTCCTGTGCCGAGACCTGCGACTGCCGATCGTCGTGCTGGCCACGTCGTTGATCACACCGTTCACGCTGGCCGCCCAGGAACGAGACAAGCCGACCGAGAAAGGTGCTCGGTCCGCCGAAAACCAGGCCGCGATCTTCGATCGACTCGATCAGAACAAGGACGGGGTGCTGGTGGCCACCGAGGTTCCCGAAGCACAGGCCAAGGCGTTTGCTCGACTGATTCGCATCGGTGACCGCAACAAGGACGGCCGACTGACTCGACAGGAATTCCTCTCGTCGCTGGACTCCAACAGCGACCGGCCCGAGGCCAAGGATCGACCGGCCCAGTCCCAGAGACCGCGACGACGACCGGGAACGCCCGAAGCGGGTCGCGGTTCCGACCCCGTACAGGTCTTCACCCGGCTCGATCGAAACAAGGACGGCAAGCTGACACTCGAGGAGTTTCCCGAAGGAGTCCGCCAGCGGATCGCCGGACTGCTCAAGGAATCCGGCAAGAAGAGCTACAACCGCGAAGAATTCGCCAGGCTGTTCCGGTCCCGCTCCGATGGGAAAAAGAGCAAAAAGAGCAGCAAGACGAACAAGAGCAACACGTCTCGCAAGAGGCTCGAGACCCGCAAGGGAACCGAGACGCGTAAGAGGCCCGAGTCGCCTCGAGGCAAAACGGCTGACAACGACCGGTCCCGACGCGAGCAGTTCTTCAATCGGCTCGATCGGAACAAGGATGGGAAACTGACCGCGGAGGAATTCCCCGAGGCTTCGCGGCGACTGTTCACGTTCCTCGCTCAACGACTCGAAAAGAAACCCGGCGATTCGATCACCAAGAGTGAGTTCATCGAGGCACTGCCCCGGGAACGGACCGCGTCGACCCGGCCGGATCAGCCGCGGACCGAGAGACCTCGACCGGGCCAGCCCTCCGAGAGACCTCGGCCCGACGAGCCTCGCGAGTCCGGACGCGGACCCGCCATTTTCCGACTGATCGATCTCAACCGCGACGGCCGCGTCAGTCGCAACGAACTGGCCAAGGCAGTCGAGCAGTTTTCACAGCTCGATACCAACGGCGACGGACAACTTGACCCCGGAGAATTCTTCGGTGGCCGGGGACCCGGCGACCGTTCCGGATCCCGGGCCGGCGCCCGGCCCGGCCAGCGGCCCGAGGGACGACCTTCGGCTCGGCCACAGCGGCCTGACCGCCCCGAGTCGACTCGAGGAAGCGACCGCCCCGCGGCGGCACGACCCCGGGCAACCACCTCGGCCGACACGCGACTCTTCAAGAGACTCGATCGAGACCAGGACGGTGTGATCGAGGCGTCCGAAGTGCCCAACCTGCTCCGCGAACGACTCAAGCGAGTCGACTCCAACGGCGACGGAAATATCACGCCCGAAGAGTTCTCTCGAGGACTGAAAGCGGGCAACCAGCAGTTGAGAGAACGGCCTCCGCTACCCTCGCGTCGGCCAACCAGTGACCGTCCCAGATCCCAGCCTCGTGAACGGCCTGGCGACGGGAACTAGCCAGGCGGGGCGAGCGACGAGACGGACCGGGCAGATCGCGGTAGGCAGGGTCGGGGCAGGATGAGTCGGTCGTGGCGAGATCGCCTGGCGTTTTTTCGCCAGGCGCGTGAG
Source organism: Planctomycetota bacterium (assembly GCA_963580005.1). Lineage (GTDB taxonomy): Bacteria > Planctomycetota > Planctomycetia > Planctomycetales > Planctomycetaceae > UBA8437. The sequence continues at coordinate 4,134 of CAUZJR010000160.1, read as the reverse complement.
CACTACCACACCACCGGTGCTATCGCTCCTTCGAGCCGGTTTCTGGCCCGGGCCCAGACCCGACCCCTGGCCGCACTCAAGGCACGCCTGGATCGTCCGGCCCGGGTACTCGAAGTGGGTCCGGGTACAGGAGCGGTTACGCGACGCATCGTGAGACTGCTCGAGCCGGGTGACACGTTTGACCTGGTCGAGATCAACCGGGAGTTTGCCGACGTGCTCGGTCGGAGGTTCACCGACGATCCGTCCTTCTCGCGGCTGTCCGAGTCGGCCCGCGTGCACGCGGTGCCGCTGCAGGAATTCCACCGCGAGACTCCCTACGACGTGATCATCTCGGGCTTGCCCATGAACAACTTCTCCTCGGCACTCGTCGAGGAGCTGTTCGAGGCGTATTTCCGACTGCTTTCCCCCCAGGGGACTCTGTCGTACTTCGAGTACATGTACATGCGGCCGTTGCGGAAACTGGTCTCCGGCCGCGACGACCGGCAACGTGTGAACCGGATCGCAGAGTTGATGAGTGGTCATTGCCGGTCGCGACAGACGTCGACCAGCTGGGTCTTCGTGAATCTGCCTCCCGCCTGGGTCCAGCATCTCTCGGGGACGGCGGCTGCGTCGGAGTCATGATCCGCTGGCCGACGTGTTGGTGTTTGACTGCTGGAGTGGTGAGTCAGGGACTGGCTCGTCTCGAGGTTCGCCGCAGGCGGAGCGAGGAGGGGGGCTGTCCTGGATTGGGGAACGGGGGTTTGCGATCGGGGACAGGCACCGGCGCTGCCGAGGGCAGCTCTGGAGCCAGTCCCTGAGCGTAGGGGTTGACGCAACTTGCTGCTGTACCAATCCGCTGCTTTAATCGGCGGCCGATGAGTGGATGGCGAGACAACGGTTGGAGTGGCGGTCAGTACAGCCTGTGGCGTGTGCTGCTGAGCCTGTTCGTCCTGGCTCTTGCGATCCGCCAGTTGGCCAGCTCCGGCGGCGAATTCAGTACGCTGGCCTTGGCCGCGACGGCGTTGCTGCTGTCGATCCCACTTCTTGGGGGCTGGTTCGACGGACCCGCCGCGGCTCTGTTGGCACCGGTGACCGCGGGGCTGGTCGTCCTGGACTCGGATCTCCCGGCCAGCCTCTGGCCCCTGGTCGCCACGCTGCTGTTGCACGCGCTGGCCCCCTCGGCCCCGTTTGGATCGAAGATGGCCGCTGGCCGTGTCGATCCCGACGGAGGCTGGCGGCTGCCCGGCGGGCTGTTCCTGGGCGGATGGATGGTGCTGCTGGTGGCCACGGTCTTGGCCGCATTTGACCCGGCACGCGACACGACGAGCTGGACGAGCCTGGCCACTCGAGGCGGAGTGGTGGTCACGACCCTGCTGGCCGCCACACCGCGAACACGTCCCCTGGCCTGGCTGCTGGCCGGATCGACCTGGGCGACACTGGTCCTTTGGGGGACACCCGCCTGGTGCCTGGCCGGCGTGATCCCGGCGTGGTTCCTGGCCGCCGATCCCGGCTGGATCCCGGCCGGAAAGAACCGCGACGCGAACGAAGGTGGTACGGCGGGCCGAGGCTGGCTGTTTTACGACGGCGGCTGCGGGTTGTGCCACCGGTGCGTGCGGCTGCTGCTGGCCGAGGACCGAGGCGGGGACGGGCGAGGGGCCCCGATCCGGTTGGCTCCTCTGGGAGGAACCGCGTTCAATGAGGTGATCGAGGCGGAGGTGCGTGCGGGATTACCCGAGAGCATCGTGATGGTGACACCCGGTGGCGCCATACTGTGCCGCTCGGCCGCGGTCCTCGAAATTGCTCGCTTGCTGGGGGGTTGGTGGAGGCTGCTTGCGGCGGCCTTCCGGCTGGTTCCCCGCCCCCTCTTCGACGTCGGATACCGGCTGGTGGCCGCCATCCGTCTGCGGGTTTTCGGCCGAACAGCGGCTGCGTGTCCGCTGTTGCCACCGGAATTGCGTGAGCGATTTGACCTGCGGTACGACGAGTGAATTTGGCCAAGGGCTCTGCTAGACTGGCTCTTCACGCTCGATCGCTTTTTTCTGAAAACTCCAGCAGACCCCTGCAGACTCCAGGCACGCTCACCACGGAATCCTCATCATGGAAGCTCCTTCGATTGTCCCCGGCGAGACCCGGATTGGCTGGATCGGCACCGGCGTGATGGGTGCCAGCATGCTGGGTCACCTGATCGACGCCGGATTCGAAGCCACCGTTTATTCTCGGACCCGCGACAAGGCCCAGGGCGTGCTCGACAAGGGTGCCCGGTGGGCCGATTCCCCCAAGGCGGTCGCCGAGGCATCTGACGTGGTCTTTTCGATCGTCGGCTTCCCGGCTGATGTTCGCGAGGTGATGTTGGGTGACCAGGGAGCGTTGGCCGGTTCGAAGTCGGGCAACGTGCTGGTTGACATGACCACCAGCGAGCCCTCGCTGGCGGTTGAGATCTACGAGGCGGCCGCGGCCCAGGGCGTGGGCAGCGTCGATGCTCCGGTTTCCGGCGGCGATGTCGGAGCCACCAACGGGACACTCTCGATCATGATCGGCGGCGACGACGACGTGGTCGCGGCGCTGGGCCCCTGCTGGGATGCGATGGGCGGCACGATCGTGCACCAGGGCGGAGCCGGAGCCGGCCAGCACACCAAGATGGTCAACCAGATCCTGATCGCCACCAACATGATCGGCGTCTGCGAAGCTCTGCTGTACGGTCAACAGGCGGGGCTCGATCTGCCGACGGTGCTGCAGTCGGTCGGCAGCGGAGCCGCGGGCAGCTGGTCGCTGTCGAATCTTGGGCCACGAATCATGGACAACAACTTCGACCCGGGTTTCTTCGTCGAGCATTTCATCAAGGACATGAGCATCGCGCTGGCCGAGGGCAAGTCGCTGGGACTCTCGCTGCCCGGACTCGCACTCTCGCACCAGCTGTACCTCGGCCTGCAGGCCCAGGGCCACGGCCGCGACGGGACACATGCCCTGGAGCTGTCGCTGGCGGCCGGAAGTGGCGTCGACTGGAAGAACCGCTAGGGATCCGACGAGATCGACTTCCGGCATCCCTGCCCACGGCACAGAACCGGCTGCGAGACGGGACGCCGGCTGAAGAGGTAAGAGGACACGACAATGGGGAGCAAGGGCGACCAATTCGCCGGCCTGACCGTGGCACTGGTGACTCCGTTTGCCGAGGGAGCAATCGACGAGGCGGCCCTGAGGGCCCTGGTGGATTTCCACGTCGAGAGCGGGACCGACTGCATCAGCCCGGTGGGTACGACCGGCGAGAGTCCCACGCTGTCGCACGACGAGCACGAGCAGGTCATCAGGGTCGTCTGCGAACAGGCCGCTGGCCGAGTGCAGGTGATGGCCGGCACCGGATCCAACAGCACATCCGAGGCGATTCGGCTGACTCGGTTTGCCGAGTCGGTCGGAGCCGACGGGGCCTTGCTGGTGGCACCGTACTACAACAAGCCGACGCAGGAGGGGTTCTATCAGCACTACCGTGCGATCGCCGAAGCGGTCGGAATCCCGATCGTGCTCTACAACATCCCCGGGCGGACGGCGAAGAACATCGAGCCGGAGACGATCGCCCGGATCGGGGAACTCGAGACGGTCGTCGCGGTCAAGGAATCGACCGGCTCGATGGACCAGGCCTCGCAGGTCCTGGCCCTCTCAGACCTCACCGTACTCTCGGGCGACGACAGCCTGACTCTGCCGCTGCTGGCAATCGGCGGACACGGGGTGGTCTCGGTCGTGGGCAACATCATTCCCGATGACGTCAAGGCGATGCTGGTCGCATTCGAGAACGGGGACCTGGCCGCGGCGATGCAGTGGCACGCTCGACTGTTCCCCCTCTGCCGTGACCTGCTGGGGCTGGCCACCAATCCGATTCCGATCAAGGCTGCCATGGGACTGCTCGGACGAGACACCGGCGAAGTCCGCCTGCCGATGACTCCGCTGGGAGACGATGAGTTGGCCGACCTCGAGTCGACTCTTGTCGAGTACGGTCTGTTGTCGACGGACCGCTGACGTGACAGAATCGAAGACTCAACGGGCCAACTGTGCTGGAGGCTGCTGGTGATCTTCAAGTTCGGTAAGAAGGGTGCAAGCAAGGCCGACGGGACGGACGAAGAGGTCGAACTGGTCCGGTTCCAGGGAGCGACCAACGGCGTTCCG
>CAUZJR010000159.1:0-10757 GCA_963580005.1 Planctomycetota bacterium | reverse complement strand
TCAATCCCACATGTCGCATTCCAGGCTCCTCATTCTGCTCGTGGACCACGATTCACCAGCGGCCGAATTCACCTCTCGCGGATGTGGACTTTCTCGTACAAACTGCCAGACTGAAACGAATGGCTGCCTGCTGTCGAATTGAATTCGCGGAAGCGGGACTGCCGCTTCCGACTGATCGTACTCCGACCCTTTCTCCGACGCGACTCCGAGAGGATCACTCATGTCTCGCCTGCCATCGTCCCGTTTGTTCCTGGTCCTGCTGTCGACAGCTGCCGCCTTGCTGATCGCTCCGGCCGCCGAAGCCCAGGTGGTCATCCGGCCCAAACACCAGCCGAAGACTCAGCGGACCTTCCATGTCGAAAACTCGACTAGGCAAGTGCTCACGCTCAATGGAATGGACATCGAGACCAAGTCTGCACAGTTCATCATCGCCGAATCCTCGACGGGAACCCGAGGTGCCGACGGCTCGCTGCGGGTGACTGACGCGGTCAAGAAGTTGCAACAGGAACTGACGCTGCCGGGCCTGAAGGTCCGCTTTGATTCCAGCAACCCCGACAAGAAAGCCCCACTGCCGCAACTCGAACCGCTGTTCGATGTGATGCGGATCATCGCCAAAGGCCGCTACATCTATGTCTACGACAAGTCCGATAAGCTGCAGAAAGTCGAAGGGGCCGATGAGGCACTCAAGGACCTCGACCCCGCGGTCCGCAAGAGCCTGGCAGGTCAACTCGGGGCCAAGTCGCTGCTCAAGCAGAGACTCAACGAGTCGCAGCGGATCCTGGCCAAGCCGGTTCGCAAGGGGGACAAGTGGGAACACACCACGATCCAGCAACTCGAAGCCGGCCAGACTCTCACTGTCAAGCGGCAGTACACCTACACCGGCACCGTCAAGAAAGGCGATGACACGCTGCACAGGATCACAACCAAGGGACTGCAAGTCACACTCACCCAGGATGCCCCCGAAGGCAGCCCCTCCAAGATCACCGCCAGCAAGCTCAAGATTGCAAAAGGAACCGGTGAGATCCTGATCGACCTCAAGAAGGGCACGATCGTCTCGGAAACCGACTCGACACAGATGACCGGCACGTTGACGCTGGAACTCAACGGCGTGTCCTTCGACGGGACCCTCGACCTGACGATCGCCACCAAGGCGCAACTGCAGCCCTAGTCTGCAGCCCTCGTCTGCAGCACCAGCCCCTTCGCACAGCGAAAAACGGCACGAACCCCCGAGATTTCCGGGTGAATCGCCTGATGGGCGGGGTCGGGCCCTGCCGATAAAGCCGATGGAGTCGGCTACGGCGATTGCGTGGTGTCGTCTCAACGCACTGCTTGGAAGGGTTGCGAGGCCGGCTGTTGAACCACCACGTGCGTGATGCTGTCTGACTGAGGGGGTCCCACCGTGCTTTGCCGCAGATTCGCGGCGATTCTGTTGCTTCTGTTCGCAACCGGAAACGCTGCTGCACCCAGACATCCCGATTCACCCGTCGGACGGGAGGTGTTTCGCCAATGCCTCGCGTCTGCGGAGACCGCATGGAAGAGCGGTAGGACCGCCGAAGCGCTCCGCTGGTACCACTCCGCCAAGAAAGTGGCTCGAGCGCACAACTTGACGCTGACCGAGCGAGATCTGGCATTCGCAGGCCTGATAGCGCGTCACGAGGCGGGCCTCGTGGGACCCCAGCCTGGTCGAAAACCCGGTTGTGAAACCGATGGAACCGTTCAGCAACCGGCCGACCCCACCAGCCCGATGCGACCGGTTCGCCGGATTGCTTCCGGTTCCCAGCCGGCCACCACCAAGATCATTCCTCCGCTGCAACCCAAAGTCGTGCCATTCCCCAAGTCCTCGGACAGAACGATTCCCGGCAACGCAGCGGCTGGGCAGTCGCCGAGGCTAACCGTCCCTGATCCGACGCCCGAGCCTGTCGTCACCGCGAAGCAACCCGACGAGCCTGCCGTCACACAGCCAGCTACAGTCCCCAGCGACACCCCCGAGACTGCAACCGAGGACACCGTACCGCCTGGCCCGGTCGTCGGCGGTGAGTCGAACCCCTCCGAAGAGCCCGCACCACCGAACTGGCCCGACAGCAAATCGACCGCAGGCCCCGAGGCGGCTGACGAGGACGGTCTTGTTCCGCCTGTCAGTCCCTCCAGGAGTTCAGCCCCACCTGCACCCACTCGCGATACCGAGGAATCGCAGACCTCAACGACCAACACCTCCGAATCGCCCCAGGCACCCGTCGCCACAGCGTCGGTCAACAACCCGGATGAAATCAAGCACCCTGTCCGCTTGACCGCCGACCAATCAGCGGTACCCATCCAGTTGCCCACTTCGCCGCCCCCCACAACACCGTCAAACAACGATGATGCCACCTCGACACCGCTCTCTCAGGACTTCTTGGGTTCCCTCGGTGATCAGCAACTGATCCTGGCCCTGTTCGGACCGATCGTAGTCGCGCTGTTCATCCTCGGCCTGTTGACCCAGGAAATGTCTGGTCCGTGGCGGATCCTGACGTGGATCAAACGACGCGTCCGCCGATCCGGCTCAACCGATCACGCTCGAGCAGATGAAGTCTCCGCCGAGTCAATTCCCGAGGCCCTCGCAGAGGAACAGAAGGGCCAGGTGCTGCTCACCGTCCAAATCGGCACACGCCGCCGCAACAAGGTCGACTACTACACAGCGACCATCGACCTGCCAGGACTGGAGCCGACTCGAGTCGTCAAGCGGCGTGACGGCAGCCCGCTGTTTCACAGCAAGGGAGCTGCGGCCAATTCGGCACGACACCTTGCACGCCGCTTAGGCTTCGATGGGATCGTCGAACAGCCCGCACGTCGCCAGGCCGCCTGAAGCCTTCTCGGCCTGCTGGCTGAGAGGGGACAGGGTGCAGACGTTCATTCGGTGACATCGTCGTCGGTCAGCCAACCGAGGATCTCGGTGTCCTCATCGCTGAGTTTGGGCTGAGGAGTGTCGGTGTCGGATGCGGGCACAGCCGGAGGCAACTGTCGGCGACGACGCTCGGCACGTTGACGGTCCCGGCGACGACCCTCCAGGCCAGCCTTCTCGAGCAATGAGACCGAAAACGGATCCGCGTCGTCGATCACCGGAGGTGGGCCGTCCGTACTCGGCTGATACATCACCTCGAAGTCGTTCTTGGCAATGGTCAGCGTGTCACCGGGCATCAGGACCTGGACCTCGACCCGTTGTCCGTTGACCTTGACCCCGTTGGTGCTGAGGTCCCGGACCTGCCAATAGCCAGCTTCCAGCTCGAGTTCACAGTGCTGCGACGAGATGTTGGGGTAGTCGAGGCAGATGTCGCAACGGTTGCGTCGGCCGATCATGAGCCGTGGACGCATGAGCGGGATGGAGTCGCCGCCGCCGATGGGTACCAATTCGCCCAGCATGCTCTACCCGTCCCCCGCGGCCGCATCCCCACCGTCAACCAACAGCTCCCGGATCGTAGCGACACCTTCATCCCGGCTGTCGAGGTGTGTCCAGGGACGCCCGAGTTTCATGCCTGAGAACTGGTTGAAGTTACTCGACGAGGCCGCGCAGTAGACGGCCAGCCCACCGCGGTAATCGATGTTGCGGACCAGGCGTACGATGGCACTGGTCATGACCCAGCCGAGAGTGGGGACCTGCGCCAGGTCGATCACAACGCCCCGGACCGACGGGTCGTCCAACATCCGCATCACGCGGTTTGCCTGGTTGTGAATGTCGAAATACCGAAACGACGACTCGTCGCCCAAGGGCGACACGACGATCACGCCGTCGGTGCGATCCAAGGCAAAAACTGTCGCTCGTTCACTCATTCAACACTCGCCGATCATCCGGTCACGCCCGAGACCATTGGCCTCGTCGTACCAACAGTGGTATCAGGGAAGAGACTCATCTCCAGAGCCGCTCCCCGCGGCCGGCATTCATCACATCAGAGGCGAAAACACTTTGGGGCGGTGGGATCCTGCGACCGTTCGTCTCGATTGGGTCGGGCAAAGGCGAGTTCCACGGGCCCACGCGCCTCACCACCTCGAGTCAACCCAAAATGATTGATTCCCGCGGATAAGTCAACCTGAGTTCGTTCCGTGAGTGCTCTGCTCAGCCATCTTTGCTAGAGTGAGCGACTTCCACATCGGCAGGCCGCGAGGCGGCACATGAGTCGCACATGGGTGAGTTGTTTCACTGGGTCGATCTGAGCGTTTTCTTTGTCGCGCTGGTGGCCGTGATGGCCATCGGCCTGCTGGCCGGGCGAGGAGAAAGCGGGTCCTCGGAACAGTACTTCTTGGCAGGTCGGCAGATCCGCTGGTGGGGCGTGGCCGGGTCGATCTACGGATCCAACGTCAGCGCCAATCACCTGGTCGGCATGCTCGGGCTGGGATTCTCCGTCGGATTCGCCCAGAGCCACTTCGAGCTGGGTGCCATCTTCGGGCTGCTGCTGTTGTGCTACGGCTTCCTGCCGGTTTACCGCAGGATGAAGATCTTTACGCTCTCGGAATACCTCGGCCGTCGCTACGACGACCGCAGCCGGCTCTCCTACGCCGTGATCATGGTGCTGATCATGGCCGGTGTGCAGATGGTGCCGGGGCTCTACATCGGAGCCCGCTCGGCGTGCGTGATGGTCGGAGACCAGGCGATCCAGACTCGCCTGGTGCCGGTGGAGACCGTTGGCGATCGGCAGTCGATCGAAGCCGGCGAGATGACCGCCGCGGAGTTGACCTCGCAGCCGAAAGTCGAGGTCAACATGACATGGTACACGGGCTTCATCATCCTGCTCGCCGTGGTCTCGACCCTCTACACGGTCATCGGAGGACTCAGGGCCGTCGTGCTGACCGATGCCATCCAGTCGTTGCTGCTGTTGGGAGGCGGCATCCTGCTGGCTGTGCTGATCTTCGGCGAACTCAGCGAGGGCGGCGGGGTGCTGGAGGGCTGGAACCGCATGCGCGAACTCGATGACGCCGCCGGGACCCGCAAGATGCAGCTGTATCTGCCCAGCAACCATCGACAACTGCCCTGGTCGGGAGTCCTGACCGGGCTGATCTTCATGCACTGCTTCTACTGGGGCACCAACCAGTTCATCGTGCAAAGGGCACTGGGAGCCCGCTCAGATGGCGAGGCCCGGCTGGGAATCATCGCCGCCGGGTTCCTGAAACTGCTGATCCCCTTCTTTGCCATCGCCGCGGGGATCGCCGGGTACTACCTGATCACCGACCGCGTCGAACATGCCGTGGCCCCCGATGCGGCCTTTGCCGAACTGGTCAAGCTCGTGGTTCCCGCCGGAGTCGGGTTGGTGGGCATCGTCGCGGCAGGACTGATCGGAGCCATCCTCTCCTCGATCGACTCGATGATGAACTCCGCGGCCACCATCTTCACCATCGACATCTACCAGAAGTACATCCGCCCCGAGGCCGATGATCGACAGTTGGTCCGAGTGGGCCGACTGTCGATCGTCGCCTTTGTCGTGATCGCCACCGGGTTGACGTTTGTGGTGATCGACCCCAACAGCGAAAAGAACTTCTTCCTGCAGATTGCCAATTACACCAGCCTGCTCACACCCGGACTGCTGGTCGCGTTCCTGGTCGGCATGTTCTGGTCGCGGGCGACCGCAACCGGAGCATTTCTCACCATCATCGCCGGCGTACTGTTCTCCCAGGCCTATCAAACCGCCTACGACCAAAGCGTGGGGATGCCAGCGGCGGTGTACGATGTCGTGACCGGTCAGCAGGACCTCGCAGCCGTCAGGATCAAGGACCTGCCCACAGACTGGCAACAACTCGATTCGGCTGAGATCGGGCGACGGGTGGAGTCTCATCGAGATCAACTCAATGTCGTCAACCGCACGCTGGGACCCAGCCTCAACTTCTTTCATCGAGTTGTTGCTGTCATTCTCAGTTGCCTGGCCGTACACGTTCTGGTCAGCCTGAGAACCTCGGTCGGGGAAGAACAATCCCGGTTGACGTGGACCGATCTGGGCGGACATCGGCCCGACGACCTCCGACGCCTGGTACAACTGGCGCTGCTGGTGATCGGCGTGCTGGGAATCACCGCCGCCGTGATGAAAAGCGGAATGCTCTCGCCCTGGGCCGCGGCACTGATCGCAGCAGCAGTCACCCTGGTCGCGTTTCGAATCAACGCCCAACGACGAGCCACGCTTGCGGACCACGACCACGGTGCCGCCGAGCGGAGATGGTGGCGCAGCGACCGGACGTGGGCGGCGGTTCTGTGTGCCACCGCCGTCTGGATGCACTTCTTCTTCGCCTGACAACCGCCCCCGGGCACTCACCGAGAGTCCCGGGCCGCAGCCTCTCGCTGAAGAACGGACGTTCAACCGGCGGACGCCATGCCCCGCCGTGATGTGCCGTGATGTGCCGTGATGTGCCGTGATGTGCCGTGACGTGCCGTGACGTGCCCAGCCTAGTAGCGAACCTCGACGCGGGCCACCAGACCGTCAAAAACCAGGGTGTCACCAACACCACCGATGCTGTACAGCGTGCCGTCCTGCACACTGTCGATGAAGCTGCCGGTTGTCACCGTATTGAACCAGCTGCCGACGTAGTAACCGGCCGAGAATCGAAACGTCTCGGTCGAGTTGCCCCAGCCGAACCCCAATTCCAACTCGGTGATCGGGACCATGCGGCTGTCCTGCAGGCCGACCACGGCCTGCGTCCCACTGAAGATGTTCGACTGCAGATAATCGGCATCAAAACGACCGAACATCAACGATGCACCACCACGCAGGTACATGTAGAGATCACCGTCCATGGCCCGTTCGATCTCCAGGCCCAGGCGAGGCCCCACGCCGTCAAAGCCGATATCCGAAGATACGTCGGTCGAACCCAGCATCGTGTAACGTGCCCGGAAGTCCTCGTCAAACTCGGCGTAACGTACACCCGCAGTCAGGTACACCAGGTACGTCTTCTCTGAGATCGTCGTGCGGTATTGCACGTCGATGAATTCGAAATCGAGATCATGGCTGGCCGCCGCAGACAGGCTGTCAGTGGCGACCGATATCGTGTTGGGATGTACAAGGTCGGCATTGAGGAAACCCAATCCACCCGGCAGGGTTCTCGAGTCACTCCCATGGCTCCGGTAATTCGTGTAGATGGCCGAAAGACTCGAGGAATCTGTCCGGTTCCAGTTCAGACCGAGCCTGAACCCTGGCTCGTATCCCGCTCCTGACATGCTCGACGCCCCAATCGGTACCGCCGAGGGGCCGATGCCGTCCATCGGGGTGGCATACGGCACGTCAGTATTTCGTGGGTTCAGGTACAGGAATTCCGCGATGATCGCCGAACGATGAGCCTGCAGGATCTCCTCGAAACAACCCGGCCCCACGCAACCGACGGAGCCGGCGCGACCCCCGACCTGGGTCCAAAACACCTGACCGGCAGTCCGTTCCGACTCCACTTCTCCGTCCAGTGCCGAAATCGCCATCACTGACTGGACCGAGTCGGGCCGTGCAGCAGGGAAGTTGACTGGCCCGCCGGTCGGAGGTTTGCTCGTTCCTGCACCCGCCAGGGGTTGCCTCGATGCCTTGGACGTTCTGGCGGCGCTGCGCGTCACTTCCGTTGAAAACAAAGTCCTGGCCCGGGTGTCTACCCGACCCTCCAACGTTACCTCAACCGCGGCATCGCCGGTTACTTTTGCCCGGCCCGCTACGTCCTGGGCCTGCACCCCTCTCTGCACCAGTGGCACGCAACACAGCAGTGCACATGTCGACACGATTCTCGTGAGTGACATCGAATGGCCTCATTTCCTCGCGCCGATTCCAGTGGTGAAACCGAAATACGGGTCGTGCGGATTGAAACGAATGTAGTGCCTGTTCCAATTATCGGCCTGCAGCAGAGCATTTCTTTCGGACTTGTTACCTCCGAAAGCAAACAAAAAACGTTTTTAACGGCCGATGTAAACGGCGGTCCAAAAGTGCGCCGGGGGGCGTGGCGGTCGAAGAGTGCGGCACCCGGGTTCAGGAATATCCCGCCTTTCGGCGGGAGTCAAGAGTCTCCTTCAATCTGTGGTTTGACGCCGCTTGAGCGGCTGTTTTTGGCGATCCTTCGACTCGCGGAGCCGGTAGCTCTCGCCGTTGGCCTCCAGGACGTGGATACGGTGCGTCAGGCGATCGAGCAGCGCTCCGGTCAGCCGTTCATTGCCCATCACGTCGGTCCAGGCCTCAAACGGCAGGTTCGTGGTCACGATCAGGCTCGTCCGCTCGTAGGCCCGGCTGACCACCTCGAACAGCAGCTCCGCACCGGTCTTGCTGAAGGGCACGTAGCCCAGTTCGTCCAGCACGATCAGGTGCTGGTTCTCCAACTGCTTGCAGAACCGTTCCATCTGCCGCTCTTCCCGTTTCTCAAGCAACCGCGTCACCAGGCCGGTCGCCGTGAAGAACAACACACGGCGGCCCTGGTTGCACGCCGCAAGGGCCAGACCGCAGGCCAGATGGGTCTTTCCAGTTCCGCTGTTGCCGATCAACAGCACGTTCTCCCGACGATCGATGTAGTCGCCCCGGGTCAACTGCTGCACCAGCGCGCGGTTGATCGATGGCTGGGCCTTGAACCGGAACGTGTCGAGCGTCTTGACCACCGGGAACCTGGCCGCCTTGATCCGACGCTCCGCCGCCCGGACTTCCCGGTCCTGCACCTCACGTTCGGCCAGCCGCAGCAGGAACGTCTGGTAATCTGCTCGTTCCCCCTGGCACAACGTCGCCAGCTTCTCGTGTTCCCGCAGCATCGTCGGCAGACGCAGCTGCTTGAGGTAGTGATCCAGTAGTACCGCTGGCTGTGAGTTCCGTTGTGCACTCATGAGAGACCTCCGGGTGTCGCCAGCAGTTGGGCGTAGGCCGAGACATCTGTCCGGGCCACCTGGACATGCCGCAGATGCTCCCGGCCGTCCAGCCGGAAGGTCGTCTCCCGCCACGGCTCCTGCGGCAACAGGAACTGGGCAATCGCATCACGGGTCAACCCACCGCAGCGGAGCCCCTTGTCGACCGCACGCTTGAGCCTCTTCAGCGGGTGCTTCTCCAGCAGCCGGAGGACCCCGATGTACTCCCGGGTGCCCATCCCGTCCAACTCCGCCTCCAACCGTCGCCTGAGCACACCGAAGCACTTCGGCAGATCCCAGTCCTCCAGCGGACGGGCATGGTCCAACGCTCCCGGCTTCCGCTCCAATAACGCCAGGTAATGCCGCGGATCGAACGAGACATCCTCGCGAGTCCACAGTCGCCGGTGATGGGCGACCCGTGTCTGCTTGAAGAAGACCTCGACGGTATCAACGCCCCCCTTGACCACGACCGGGTGATGGGCATACGCCACCGGGACCGAGTAGTCGTTGCAGTCGAACCGCACCAGGGACAACGAGCTGGCCGTCGTGGAGACCTTCCGCGTGGCATCGAAGTCCCCGGCGGGAAGGGCCCGGAACGCCGCGATGTCCTCCAACAGCAGGACCTCCTTGGTCGCCGACTGGCCTCGCAACCGACGCTGACGATCCTCGCGGCACTGCACCAGCAACTGCTCGTTCAACTCCCCCACGATGTGCACCTGCGGCACAGGGACCAGGAAGTTCAACCGCGAGTACTTGACGATCCCCTCGGCCACCCCCTTCTCGTTGCCACGCCGGACCTGGCAGAAGTGCGGCTCGAACAGGTAGTGGCTCACCAACTGCAGGAACCCGGCAGTCATCCGTCGCTGGTGAGCCCCCAGGAACTCGGCCACCAGCGCACGATCGTTGTCGTAGCTGATCCGCCAGGGGACACCCCCGAAGAACTCGAACGCCCGCCGGTGGCCCTCCCACCAGGTCTCCGTGCAGATCCGCTCAAAAACCTGCACGAAGAACGCGTCGGAATAGGGCAGCGCCATCACGAAGTAGGGCAGCTTCCGCAACACGCCGTCGACGTTGACCCCCGCGTGGCCGAAGTCGACCTGGGCTTCACCCGGACGGTGGCTCAGCGGGACGAACACTTCCCGCTTCACGCGTCGCAGCGTCCGCACCGCCACCTTGACCTGCGTGTAGCCCCCCGAATAGCTCTCTTCGTCACGCAGTCGCTCGAAGATCCGCTTGGCCGTGTGCCGTTGCTTGCGGTGGACACGACTGTCCTCTTCGAGGATCTGCTCGATTCGGGCCACGAACGGCCCGATCTTCGGCTTCGGCCTCGCACCTTCCTGGCGGTAACCAGGCGGACTGCTGTAGCTGAGAATCTTCTCCAGCGTCCGGTGGTGCATCCCCGTCTCACGGAGAATCTGCCGCTTGCTCACCCCCTCCACCAGCACCCGCCGGCGGATCGTTGCCCATTGCTCCATGTCCGTGTACACCCTCCGACCTCCGAGTCCGGGTCACTGAGGAAACGTCCATTCGTTCCCGGTCAGTGGACCCGTTACTCGCGAGGTTCAACAGGGTGCCGCACTCTTCGACCGCCACGCCCCCCGGCGCACTTTTGGGCCGCCGTTTACAGGCCGAAAACCGCCATCCGGCGAAGACCGTTTGGCCAGATCGCCCAGGCCGCTGAAGATCCACCATCCGTAGGGTTGCTCCCAACCAAGACCATTACCGCACGTGCCAGTACCCACTACCCCCCCCCCCTCCCCGCTCCCCGCTTGCACATTCGCCTCACCCTGCACAGACTACCCAGACTTCCTTTTGTCCCGTCGTTGCGCAGGCAGGTTCTCGCTGCACCCGTAATGTAGCTGGGCCGGTTTTCGGATGGGGTGCAGGGTTACAGCGTTCGCTGACGGATCTTCACGGTCGAGGATCCTTGATCATCCAGGATGGGATATTG
>CAUZJR010000158.1:0-10807 GCA_963580005.1 Planctomycetota bacterium | reverse complement strand
TGAGGATCCCCCAGCGGACTGTCGATGCACCCTGTTCGGCCCTGTCATTCATCGGTGGTCACATCCTTCCTTATGAACTTCATCAACCCAGTCCCGCTTCGCGCCTCAGCGCCACCCAAGTCAAGCATCTCACTTGCTGCCGATCACCGACAGGAAATCAGCGTAGGCCGCCTTCAGGTCGACCGGCTCTTTGGCCGGTGAGCCATGCACCAGCACGCCGTAATTCAGCCGAAACACAGTCCCCCTGGTCACGTTGACCCGACTGGGCTTGCCCCGTGTGAATGCCTTGCGACCGAAAGGGTTGGCCAGCAGGAATCCGTAGTCGCGGGCATGAAACCAGCTCTTGCGGAAGTTACCGGGATCGGGCATCAGGGCCAGTCCGATGTGCTGTCCGTCCTTCACACCGCTGTAGCCACACCACAGGGCCTGGCGGCCCCAGACGTTCTTTTCGTTTCGGCGACCTTCGCTGTCGATGATCGACCCCCGCCCCCCCTTGACTCTCAACTCGCGGTCCACCCGCACGCCCAGTCCCATCTCTTCCTGATCACCGAATGCAAAGTCTGAAGACTCGGATGAGAACTTCGATTCGTAGGTCAGGATGATCCCGTGCGGCCGGATCATCACCCGGTGACGGCACACCTCGCGGCAGACGATCCGCGGCCCGACCTGGTACCGGTTCACAACGGCGAAGGATCCCTGCCGAGCCCCCGGCCGGGGCCGTTGGGCAAACCGGTCGTGGACCACGCGTCCCCGGTTCCGCCAGAAGTCGCTGCCCCCGAGGTCTCCGAAGGCCAGGTGGATGCCCGGGTGCATCGTATCGTGGTCGGTCGAGTCGACTCCGGGGCGTGGAGGGTGATGCCGGGTAACCTGCAGACCGTTTTGTGCCTTGACCGCCGTGAAGTAGGGCCGCTGGATCTTTTTGTCCGAGTAGACGTAGACGGCAAATGGCCGCCCACGGACGAGGATCTCGAGCCGGCCCTTGCCGGGCTTGAAGACCACGCCGTTGGGCTCTTCAGCCGCGGCCAACCCGGTGCAACTCAGCAGCACCAACACCGTCAGCAGGCTGCAACGGGTCGAGGAATACGAGGGTCGAAGGCGATTCCACAAGACTGTCATCGCCTCATTACATCCACGACCTGCCAGATTGCAACCCAGCCACGCGACGGTGAAAACCCGCAGCCTGTCAACCTGAGCCCAGCGAAGGATCTCAACCGTCCACGAGCGGTCCGTCGCCGTGGAGGCCCCAGGCGCGAATCACCGCGCTGTTGTCGTCATCGCCAAACCCCGCCGCCTCGACCGCTTCCAACAGTCCCTGGTGCGATTGCGACAATGGGAGCACGACATCAAGGTCCGCTGCGGCTTCGATGATCAGCCTGACGTCCTTGAGATGCTGGCTGAGCCGGGCCTGGGGCTGGAAGTCACCCTCGATCATCTTCTGCCCCTTGTCGTCCATCGCGCGAGACCACGCCGGGCCGGCCTGCAGGCACTCCAGTGCCAGCAGGGGGTCGAGTTCGAAGCCGTCGGCCAGTGCGAGTCCTTCGGCCAGTGCGGCTCGGTTGAGTCCCAGCACGAGATTGACCACCAGCTTCATTCTCGAGCCGCTGCCGCAGCCCCCGACGTGAAACACTCGAGACGTGAACGCATCCAGCAGGTCGCCGCAGCCGGCAAACGCCTGGTTCGCTCCGCCGGCCATCACCACCGCGGTCCCCTCGCGCACGTGCCGGCTCGATCCTCCCACCGTCGCATCCAGGTACGAGATTCCCTGCTCGGCCAGCCGCCGTCCGATCCGGGCCTGGCGAAGCGGGTCGCCGGTCGTGGTATCGATCACCGTCGTCCCCTCGGCCAACGACTCGCCGGACTCCTCGAGTACCTCGGCCACCACCGTGTCATCGGGCAGGCTCAGGAGCACGCGTCGACAGGCCAACGCCTCGCCGCAGTCCGTCGCAGAGGTTCCTCCCATCTCGACCAGAGCCTCACGAGCCGCATCACTCATGTCCCAGCCGACGACCGAGAACCCGGCGGCGAGCAGCCGCCAGGCGATCGCCTGGCCGAGTAGTCCGATGCCAACCAATCCGACCACCTCGTCCGGCGACATGTCGCCGGAGTCTCGTCCACCTGTCTCCATCACCAGCCTCAAGCTTTCGTTGGGGTCCCTGGATCTTATGCCCTGAATCGGACGGGATTTCGCAGAGAATCATACCCAGCCACGGGTCGGGTCGGTAGAATTCGCTGGTAGCTGCGGTGGCGGCTGCGGTGTTCGACTCGCACGACGCGAAGAGGAGAACACCGGATGGTGAATTGTTCGGAACAAAACGAAGCGGCCTTGCTGGACAGGCTCAGGCTGCAGCTGGTACCCGGCATTGGGCCGCGTGTGCTTCAGTTGTTACTCGAGCATGTGGGCGAAGCGACCGAGATCCTGGCCGCCTCGAGGCGTCGGCTGCTCGAGGTGCCTCGTGTTGGGCACGGGGTTGCAGACGGGATCGGCCAGGCGATCAGCCGTGTCGAGGCTCGCGAGATTCTCACGCGGTGCCAATCCGAGGGCATCACGTTGATCGAGCGTGGTGACGAGTTGTACTCGCCGCTGCTCGAGGAGATCCCTGATCCGCCGGACCTGTTGTATGTGAAGGGCCAATTCGAACCGGTGGACCAGGTGTCGGTGGCGGTCGTTGGCAGCCGCCGCTGCACGGCCTACGGGCGGCGGATGTGTGAGTTGCTTGCCGGGGGCCTGGCCCGTGCGGGGCTGACGGTGATCAGTGGCTTGGCACGGGGCATCGACGGTGTGGCACACCGGTCTGCCCTGGCTGCCGGCGGTCGAACCATCGCGGTGCTTGCCACGGGAGTCAACCGCATCTACCCACCCGAGCATGCCGAGTTGGCCTCTGAGATCACCCGGTTCGGAGCCATCGTCACCGAGGCTCGACTCGACCAGGGCCCTCTGCCGGGCCTGTTCCCTCAGCGGAACCGCATCATCAGCGGCCTGTCGCTGGCGGTTGTTGTCGTCGAAGCCGCACGTCGCAGCGGCGCGCTGCACACGGCCCGTCATGCGATCGAGCAGGGCCGCGAGGTGTTGGCGGTGCCCGGCCAGGTCGACAGCCTCGCCAGCCAGGGCTGTCACGACCTGTTGCGAGACGGCGCCAAGCTGGTCACCTGCGTCGACGACGTGCTTGAAGAACTGGGACCTCTGATGCAGCCCCTGCAGGTCGGCTCGGCACCTCCAATCCACATTCCTCGCGAATTGAGTCTCGACGACCGAGAGCGCGAGGTGCTGAGCATCGTCGGGCCCGACCCGCGTCACCTGGACGAATTGCTTCGGGGCTCACCGCTGGACACATCGACCACCCTGGCCGTGCTGACCGCCCTGGAACTCAGGAGGCTGGTCCGCAGGCTGCCGGGGTCTTACGTGGTTCGCGCCAACTGAGCCTTCAGTGATTCCCATCGCCGGGTCCGACCCGCTTTGCTACCATCCCCGCCCGCAGCAACGGCTGCACACTTGGGAAGGAGCCCAGAGCATGGCGCATCGACGACCCAACGGCGGAACCAGCAACGGAGTCCTGTGCCTGGGTCTGTTGGCCCTGGTTGTCGTCGGCTGGCTGGGATGGCGTGATGGCTGGTGGCCGGTTGACGTGGCCCCGGCCGAAACCAGCAGGCTCGCCAGCGAAACGCCTCTCGCCCAGGCACGCCGCGCCGCGCAACTCGAATCTCACGTCGAGTTGCCCAGACAATTCGAGCCACCCATTGTCGGTGCCTCGACCGCACCGCCACTGGTCGCCGGTTCCCCGTCCTCGTTCCCGGCGGCCTCGGCCGCACGCGAGCCCGAAGTGGCCCGCTGGCAGCCTGCCGGAACTCGAGCACCCGGGCCGGTTGTCGCTTCGGTCACTCCCGATCTCGCTGCACCCCTCGGGGCACCTCGCATCGAACCGGTCGCCGCCACCAGGTTTTCGGCCGGGCCGAAGACGCTCGCCGAGATCGACGCCCTGATCCAATCCGGTGACGTCGTCGCCGCCCACAAGGCACTCTCGTGGATCTACTTCCAGCAACCCGGCCAACGAGCACAGATCTCAAAACGGATCACCCGCACCGCCGGGTCCGTCTTCTTTTCGCCTCGTCCCCACATCCTGCCGGCTCACACGATCCAGCCGGGCGACTCGCTGGCCGAGATCGCTCCTCGCTACCGGATCGGCTGGCAGTACCTGGCACGGCTCAATGGTGTCACTCCGAACAAGATCCGTGCCGGCCAGACCCTGAAGGTGATCCGCGGCCCGTTCCGGGTCATCGTCGATCTCAGCGAGTTCTCACTCCTGGTCCGCACCAAGACCGATTTCGTCTGCCGGTTCCCGATCGGCATCGGTCGAGACCACTCGACACCCCTGGGGATTTTCCGCGTGCTCCGCAAGGTCCCCGATCCGCAGTACACAGATCCCGACGGTCGGGTGATCGCTTCGGCGGTGCCCGAGAATCCTCTGGGCCGGTTCTGGATCGACCTGGGCGAGGGTTACGGGATCCACGGCACGAACCGGCCGAACTCGATCGGCCGTGCCGAGTCTCGCGGTTGCCTGCGGCTGCACAACGCCGACATCGGGCGGCTGTACGGGATGCTGGTGACCGGTTGTGAAGTGGTGATCCACCGCTAAGATGGCGGGCTGTCGATCCCATTTCGAATCTCGAGTCACCGTACCACGGTGGCCGGAGTCAGCATGTACGACCGCGATCTGCTGATCAGGCTGTTCCACGAACGGGCGCTGAAGTTTGGCGAATTCACGCTGGTCAGCGGCCGCACCTCGACCTACTACCTCGACGGCAAGCAGATCACCCTGCACGCCGAGGGTTTGCGTCAGGTCTGCGAGGGTCTACTGGAGTTGTTGTCGGACGTCGAGTACGACGCGGTCAGCGGGATGTCGATCGGGGCCGACCCGATCATCGGTGGTCTGCTGACCATCGCGGCCGAACGGGGCGTGGCGATGGAGGGCCTGTTGGTGCGTAAGGAGGCCAAGGGGCACGGGACAGGTCAGTACGTCGAGGGTCCTGCCGGCGACGGGGCGCGGGTGGTGGTCATCGATGACGTGGTGACCACCGGAGGCAGCGCGATGCAGGCGGTGGAGCGGATCGAGGCCTACGGGGCCCGGGTGGTGCAGGTGGTCGGGATCGTTGACCGGCTCGAAGGCGGGGCGGCGGCGTTCGCCGAACGGGACCTGCCGTTTCGGGCGTTGCTGAGTATCGAGGCTTTTGGAATCTCGCCACCGGACGACGGCTGATGACCTCGGATGCATGACCCCACCTTGCTGCCGCTGTACGACTCGACCGCCGCCGACGCGGTTCTCGATCCCGCTGCCCGGTCCGCCGTCCTCGAACGACTGCTCGATGCCCGCACCACACTGACCGCCGACGCCGACGGGTCCTCGACGGCGGCCAGCTTCGATCCGCTCGACATCGACTTCGTCAACTGGCCGACACGGCTGCTGCAGGACGAGGCGGAGTTGTCTCGGATCGAGGAGGTCGGGAGCCGGTTCCGCGAACGGGCCGACGCACTTGTGCTGTTGGGAATCGGTGGATCGTCGATGGGGCCCCGGGCACTGTTCTCGGCACTGTGCGACCCGTACCACAACGAGCGACCTCGAGACGCTCGCCGCGATGCTCCGAGGATCTACTTCGAAGGCGACAACCTCGACAACAACGACCAGGTCGCACTGCTGGACGGCCTGGCCCATGTGCGGGATCAGAATTGGAACCTGCTGGTCACCAGCAAGTCGGGCAGCACGATCGAAACGGCGATCGCCCTGAGAATCTTCCTGGCGGCACTCGAGGCTCGGCTGGGCGACTCGGCCGAGGTCGCCGAGTCACTGGCCGTGGTGACCGGAGCCCAGAGCCGCCTGAGGGACCTGGCGGAGGGGATGGGTTGTGAGAACATTTTCACATTGCCCGAAGCGATCGGCGGCCGCTTCTCGGTGCTCACCGCCGTCGGACTGCTGCCCGCCGCCATCCTCGGACTCGACGTCCGCAGGCTACTCGAAGGTGCAGCCGAGATGACCCGGGTCTTCCGTGAAGCCGACGCGGGACAGAATCCGGTACTGGGTCATGCCGCCACGTCGATCACCGCCGAGGCACATCACGGGATGAGCGTGCGGGTGCTGTGCGTCTGGTCCCAGGCGCTGGAATCCCTGGGACTGTGGCACGACCAGTTGCTGGCCGAGAGCCTGGGCAAGGGGGGCCGCGGGGCGACTCCGCTGACGGCCGTCAACACCCGCGACCTGCACAGCCGAGGGCAACAGCACCAGGACGGCCGACGCGACAAGCTGATCACCAATCTGCTGGTCCGGGAAACTCGAACCACGCCCCTGGTCATCCCACCACGCGGCGACGACATCGATGACCTGAACCGACTCGCCGGCCGGACGCTGCACGAGGTGCTCGAGGCGGCCGTGAAAGGTACCAACCGGGCCTACGCCCAGGACGCTCGGCCGACGGCCGACATCCTGCTGCACCGGCTCGACGAATTCAGCATCGGAGCGGTTTTGCAGATGCTGATGCTCGCCGTCACGCTCGAAGGCTACGCCACCGGGATCAACCCCTTCGGTCAACCCGGAGTCGAGAACTACAAGCGTCACATGCAGGACGAACTGGGCAGCTAGTCCACCTGCGGCGACTTGAAAAACAGGAGACACACGACGATGGCGACCACTGTGACCTTCCTGGGACACGGCACATTTCTGGTCGAGACCAACGGGACGAGGGTGCTGATCGACCCGTTCCTGACCGGCAACCCGGCCGCATCGACAACGGCCGATGACGTGCCCGCCGACGTGATCATCCTCAGCCACGGGCACGGCGACCACGTGGGTGACGCCATCGACGTGGCCAACCGAACCGGAGCCCTGGTGATCGCCAACCACGAGATCGTCGAGTGGCTGACCGGGCAGGGACTGACCAATACCCACGCTCAACACATCGGCGGCCAGCACGCCTTCGAGTGGGGCACGCTGAAGCTGACCATCGCCCACCATGGCTCGATGCTGCCCGATGGTGCCAATGGAGGCAACCCGTGCGGGCTGCTCCTGAAACTCGCAGACGGCAACATCTACCACGCCGCCGACACCGGGCTGTTCCTGGACATGAAGTTGATCGGCGAGGAAGGGATCGACCTGGCGATCCTGCCGATCGGTGACAACTTCACGATGGGGCCCGATGATGCACTGAGAGCCGTCAAGCTGATCGAACCCAAACGGGTGATCCCCGATCACTACAACACCTGGCCACTGATCGCCCAGGACGCTGGGGCCTGGGCCGAGCGGGTCCGAGCCGAGACGTCGGCCGAGGCACTGGTACTGGAATCGGGTGAGTCGTGTGAGTTGTGACGCTCTGGGAATCGTCCCACGCCGCCGCCGGTCTCACTCTTCACTCTGCTCCGCCGCGTCCTCTTTCCCGGGCACCAGTACCTGGATCTCCTCCTTGACCACCCGCACCTCGTAGCAGTCGGTCTTGAGATCCGAGTCGGGGTTATCGAGCCAGTTGCCGTCGGTGATGCAGAATCTCCAGGCGTGCCACGGGCAGGTGACCTGGTCGTCCTCGACCCAACCGGTCGCCAGCGAGGCACCCATGTGGGGGCAGCTGTCGTTGATGGCGTGGTAGGTGCCATCCTTGAGGAACACGGCGACCATGCGACCTGAGACGGCAAACGCCCGGCCCTCGCCCTCGGGTATGTCTCCCGTCTTGGCCACCGCCTGGAATTCCGTCATCGCCCCGGGCCTCGCTGACAGGTCACGCCTCGACAGCCGAAGCGAACGCGGGCCGAGTATAGCCATCGCCGCAGCGGGTGTCCCTCTCGGTTGACCTCCGGGTGACTCGTGAGAGAATCTGTGCTGACCCCGGCGGTCTCCTCAGGCGGCGACGCACCGCCGGGACCCCCCGCACATTCTCCAGATGGAATCCTTAGATGAAACTCAACCCTGTCAAAGCGGCCCTGCGAGCCGGGAAGCCACAGGTCGGTACCTGGCTGAGCCTGGGCAACGTCTACGCAACGCGATTGATGGCCCGGGCCGGGTTCCCCTGGTTGACTCTGGACATCGAACACTCGCCGATCGACTGGAGCGACGCGGCGCTAGTCTTCGGAGCGATCGCCGACGCGGGCTGTGTGCCGTTGGCGAGAGTTCCTCGAGGCGACCACGACCTGATCAAGCGGGTGCTCGATGCCGGAGCCCACGGCATCGTGGTGCCGATGGTCGACACGGTCGAACAGGCCACCGCCGCGATCGCCGCGGCCAAGTATCCGCCGGTGGGCGACCGATCGGTCGGTGGAGGCTTGCACGCGATCAACTTCGACGCCAGCGCCGGAGACTACTTCGAGCAGGCCAACGACAACATCCTCGTCGTGCTCCAGACCGAGTCGCCGCAGGGAGTCGAGAACGCTCCGGAAATCTACAGCCTGCCGGGCGTCGACGCCATCTTCGTCGGTCCCAATGACCTGAGATTTCAGATGAGAGAAGACGACGGGACGTTTCCATCGGCCGAAGACCACGAGGCGATGATGCAGCGGGTGCTGGCCACGGGCAAGGACACCGGCACACCCGTCGGACTCCACGTGCAGACTGCCGAAGACGTAAGGCAACGGATCGATGAGGGCTGGCAGTTCATCGCGATCGGCAGCGAATTGAAAATGATGCTCAACTCGGCACAGCAGATCGTCAGCGACCTGAGCCTGGAAACCGAGGCCGCCGACCTGGCCCGGTACTAGTCCTGCAACCGGGGTCAGACCTTGAGTCACCAGGTGGGGATTCTCTGCGAATTCGGGTCGCTGAATGGGGGAGAGCACTCGCTGCTGGCCCTGGTGCCGGCGATCCGGGATCGCGGTTGGGACCCGGTGGTGCTCGCACCCTCGGATGGTGAACTGGCCGGGGCCCTGACAGAGCACCAGGTGCGGCACGTCGAGTTCCGTGTCGGTGACGACCGTGCGACCGCAGTCGAACGGCTTGCCGGACTTGTGGCCGAGTCGGGAATCGATCTGCTGCACGCCAACAGCCTGTCGATGTGCCGACTGTCGGGTCGACTGGCTCGACAGACCGGCCACCCGACCACCGGTCACCTGCGCGACATCGTCAATCTCTCGGCCACCGCCCTGGCCGACATCAACACGAACCGGTGCCTGCTGGCCGTATCACACGCCACCCGAGACCACCACGTCGCCGCCGGGCTCGATCCCGAACGCACCCGGGTGGTCTACAACGGCATCGATCCGGACCTGTTTCAGAATCCTCAGCGGGACCCGGGTTGGCTGAGGCGCGAATTGAAAATCACGCGACCCAGCCGACTGGTCGCAGCCATCGGCCAGATCGGAATCCGCAAGGCGCTGGATGTGCTGGCCGAGGCGTCACATCGGGTCAGTGGCGAGATCGACTATGTGATTGTCGGCCGACGGTACTCACGGAAGCGAGAGAGCGAGGAATTCGAGGCGTCGGTTTTCGAGCGATTCGAGCAGGCGGCTCCGAGTGGCCGCGTGCATCGATTGGGCTACCGCGACGACGTTCCCGAACTGCTCGCCGAGATCGACGTGCTGGTCCACCCGGCCCGTCAGGAACCTCTGGGCCGAGTCCTCCTCGAAGCGGCCGCGGCCGGCCGAGCGATCCTGGCGACCGACGTGGGCGGCACCGGCGAGATCCTTGCCGACGGCCGCTCGGCCATCCTGGTGCCCGGGGATGATCCCGAGGCCCTGGCCGCCGGGCTGCAGGCACTCACCGACGACTCGAACCTGCGAGCCAGGCTGGGGCAACAGGCGCACGAGACAATCCGCTCGAAGTTCCCGATCAACGCGGCTGCCGAAGAGCTGGTCGGTGCGTGGAGGACGGCGCTGGCTGAATCGGACGGCCCGACCTAGGCGTCGTGGAACTCGGACCACCGCTCCCACGCGTAGCCCCACTCCATCCACATCCTCAGGAACGACCACAGCATTCTCATGCGGCCCAGCGACTCCTGCGGCAGCTTCTCCTGCCGCGACACCGAATCCTTTGCGACACCGGCGAGGTTCCAGCGTGACGCGAGGTGACCGCTGACCCCGTCGGCACTCAGGTCGGCCTCGCCCCCCTCGGCCATCAATCCGGCGGCATGAGCCGTCACGAACAACTCGAACAGCTTGCCGCGATAGGGCTCCAGTTCCAACGGCCGCATGGTCGTTTCGGCATCGAGCAGCAGAGACTCGATCCGGTCGACAATGTCTCCGGCCAATGCACTCAAGCCGGTGTCCTGGTTGCCGAGATCGGGTTGAGGCGTATTCACGAGCGTGATTCCGGTTCTGGATCGGTGCCGGCAGAGACCAGGCCCCTGGTGCTCATCCAGCGTATCCAGCGTATAAGGCTAGGGCACCAGGAAAAACAGTCCGGTGAGCACCCCCGCCTCGACGGCCGCCGCCTCGGAATTCCACGGCACCTGGTACAGCAGCATCGGAGCCGGCTCACCCGGGCGGTACCAGCCCAGGGCGTAGGTCTTCTTGAGCACCGGGTCGATCGCCATCTGGTAGGGCAGGCCGATCAACTGGGTGCCGAAGCGATGGGCCGAGATGAACGGCTGGAGCAGTTCGTGGTGAGTGTGACCGTAGCGTTCCAGTGGAGGGTCTTCGAAGTAGAGCGGGAAGTGGTGCAGGTCCGAGGGCTTCCAGCGATACACCTGGGACTCGAAGAGTCGCTTGGGAAACTCATCGCCTCCCAACTTCAACTCCTCGGGCTTGCGATTCACCGCAGGCTGGCCCAGGGGCGAGTAGTCCTGAAACGGTCGAATCGTGGTGATCTTGCGGAGTTGCTTGGGATCGCTGGCGATCGGAGCCTTC
>CAUZJR010000157.1:0-10857 GCA_963580005.1 Planctomycetota bacterium | reverse complement strand
CGAACCAGGCAATT
Organism: Planctomycetota bacterium; assembly: GCA_963580005.1. GTDB lineage: Bacteria > Planctomycetota > Planctomycetia > Planctomycetales > Planctomycetaceae > UBA8437. The sequence continues at coordinate 10,843 of CAUZJR010000157.1, read as the reverse complement.
GGCCCACGCACATCAACCGCGCAATGGCGTGGACCTAACGGTTCTATCGGTCAGGAAATCTGGCAACCTGTAACGATTATCAGGGACATGACGGATTTGGTGGTTGTGGGGATGATCCGGCCTGAAGGTCTCGCTTCGTCCTAGAGCGTTGTGTCAGAACGAGTTAGAGGCCCTAGAGCACCGGGCCGATCGACCAGGGGCAGAACTCCTCCTCGCCAATCCCCTGAGCCTCGCTCTTGGTCTGTTTCCCGCTGGCCACGGTGATGATCTCCTCGAAAATCTCACTCCCCACCTCCTGCACCGATGCTCCCTCGAGAATCCTCCCGGCGTTGATGTCCATGTCGTCGATCATCCGATCAAACATCGGGCTATTAGAGGAGATCTTGATGCAGGGAACCGGCTTGCAGCCAAAGCAACTGCCTCGACCGGTCGTGAACACCAGCACGTTGGCACCTCCGGCCACCATCCCGGTGATCGAGGCGGGGTCGTAACCGGGCGTGTCCATCACGACGAAGCCTCGAGCCGTCACGCGTTCGGCGTACCGGTAGACCTCACGCAACGCCGTACTGCCTCCCTTGGCGATGGCCCCGAGCGATTTTTCATAGATCGTCGTCAACCCTCCGATCTTGTTGCCCACCGACGGATTGTTGTTGATCTCGGCCCCGAACTTCGCGGCGTAGTCCTTCCACCAGTCGATCAACCCCACCAGCTTCTCACCCACCTCGCGGCTCTGGGCCCGGCGGGTCAACAGGTGCTCGCCACCGTAGATCTCGGGTGTCTCGCCCAGGATCGACGTCGCCCCGGCGGCCACCAACAAATCGCTGGCAATTCCCACGGCCGGGTTGGCCGTCACACCACTGTTCCCGTCGCTGCCACCGCACTCGGTGCCCAGGATCAGCTCCGAAACCGGGATCTCGGTCCTTCGTGCCGAGTTCACCTCGGGCAACATCTCCGCCAGCACCCCCACCGCCCGATCAACCGTCTTCTTGATACCTCCCTCGTCCTGGATGTTCATCACCAGCGGAATCGGACCTGATCTGCCAGTCCCGCCAGTCCCGCCAGTCCCGCCAGTCCCGTCCGGCACATCCAGCTGCACCAGCCCGTGATTGTCGACCAGGAACGAGCCCTGCCCGGTTTCGCAGCCCAGCCCCAGTATCAGGTAGCCTCCGATGTTGGGATGCTCGGCAAACCCGGCGAGCGTCCTGGCCAGTTGCTGGTGGTCGTCGCCGCCAAACTGCATCGCACAACCGCCCTGGTGAACCAGGGGCACAATCCCGTCGATGTTCGGATAGTCCTCGAGCAACCCCTCGTCGAATGCTCTGGCGACGTACTTCGAAGCGGTGGCCGAGCAGTTGACCGTGCTGACAATGCCCAGGTAGTTCCGCGTCCCGGCCCGGCCATCGGCTCGGCGGTAGCCCTGGAACGTGCGATCGGAGATCGGATCCGGAGGCGGTGGCACGTCCGAGGAGAACGCGTAGTCAAGTTCCAGGTCGCCGGGTTCGACGTTGTGAGTGTGCACCCACTCGCCCACCGAGATCGACTCGGTCGCATAACCGATCACCTGCCCGTACTTGCGAATCGGTTCCCCCGATGCGATCGATCGGGCGGCCACCTTGTGCCCCAGCCCGATCGTCTCCGATGCGATGAATCCTGTCGGAGTATCACCATTTGGTCCGTCGGGAATGCTGGTCCCCTCCGAGACCTCCGTCCGAGCCACCAAGATGTTGTCGTCGGCATGCAGCCTCAGGCACGGGCTGACAGTAGGCTCAGGATCCATCTCGACGCTCACAAAAGGGGAAGCACTCCGTTCTATCGGAATCCCGCAAGAGCATCAATCGAGGCACCCAAAGCGCAGGGACTGGCTCCGCAGCCAGTCCCTGCGCAGGTCTTCCCTCGGTGCTCTCGACTTGATACCGTTCCGCCGCGAAACACTCCCCCCGCCCCCCTATCCCGGCCAGATCGGAGCTCCTCCATGATCGGTGCCCAACTGACACCTCGTGAATACTTCAAGCTCTGCAGCCAGACCTTCGAGGAGCTTGATCTGGAGTCGATCGAGTCCCTGGGCCGGCAGATCTACGCGGCCTGGCTGGGAGGTCATTTCGTCTTCATTTGCGGCAACGGAGGCAGTGGTGCCAACGCGTCTCACTTCTGCGAGGACCTGGGCAAGAGTTCTCTGGATCCCGCGGACTTCAACAACGAAGAGATGCCCCGCCTCAAGGTACTCTCGCTGACCGACAACACGCCCTACATCCTGGCCTGGGGCAACGACGAGGGATTCGAGCGGATTTTTGTCGAGCAGTTGAAGAACTTCGCCTCACCCGGCGACATCCTGATCTCGATCAGCGGCAGCGGCAACAGCCCCAACGTGCTGCGGGCGGTCGAGTGGGCCAACAACCACGAATTGACGACCTGGGGCATCACCGGATTCGACGGTGGCCAGCTGCAGAAACTGGCCGATCACAACCTGCACGTTCCCTCCGACGACATGGGCCTGGTCGAATCGGTCCACCTGGTCGCCTTCCACTGGGTACTGGACGACGTCTACGCCCGGATCAACTCGGTGGGCCGGTACGAGAGCCAGGGATTCCGGCAGGCGGCCTAGCGCGGCAGAGGCACCGGCGGCGGGTCGACGGGACCCAGGCGGTTGGCCGGAGCGGCAAACTGCCGGCCTGTTTTCAGGTCTTCGAGCAGTCCGACGATGACCTGAGCAGGAATCGCGTGCGATTCGGTCCGCCCTTCGCGGGCGATGTTGATTCCCACGGTTCGCCCCTGCAGGTCGACCAGCGGACCTCCACACTGCTCGGGTTTCAGCACCGTGTCGTGAGCAAACGCGTTGGGGAACCCGCCCCTGCGGAAACTGAGCTGGCCACCCAGCTTGTTCATGAAGATGCTGCGGTTCTGCAGGTGTTCGGCCGGAGACCCCAAGCGGGCGTTGGAATCGAACTCGACGCTACCTCGCCGCACTCTCATCGGCAGCACGTCACCCGGGCGAAACTTGCGGATCTGGTCTCTGAGTACCGCGCCTCGAGGAATCGTGGTGCCGGCCACCCTGATGATCACGTCGCCGACCTTCAGCCCGATCCGGCTGGCTCCGCTGTTGGGCATCACCCGTGAAATCCGTGCTCCTCCGGGCACGTCTTCGAACCCGACCCCCAGGAACCCGAACAGGTGCGGGATCCTGCGGCGGTGGATGCTGACAACACCGACGGCCACCGGCAGGTCGTTGGGACCGCAGGTGGCCAGCAGCGACCCGACCGACGGGTCCGACTTGCTGTGCCATACCACCTCCTTAAGACCCGTGGCTTCGATCTTGAGCATCGCCAGGTCGTGCGCGGGATGGAACCCGACCTGTCGTGCCGGGTGAGTCTTTCCATCCTTCAGCCGGCAGGTGATCGTGCCGCCATTGATCCCGTTGACCTGGCTGGCCTTGGTCAGCACCCAGCCGTCAGACCCCACGATCGCGCCCAACGCCTTCTGCCGCCCGTTGACCAGCACCGCCACCGTCGCCTGGCTGGGCAGCTTGACGATCGGCCGAAACGCGTTGCGGATCGCCGCGCCGCTCTTGTAGAGGTCGCGGGGCAATCGTCGAGGCGCTGCGGCCTCGAGCGTGACGGGTGTCGTCAACACCGCCAACACGGCCGACACCGCCAACACCAGCCTGGAACTTTGCATCACAACGCGACTCATGGACCTCGGCCTCCTGCCAGTGTCACGGTGATCTCAACCGGCTTGCCGTTCCTCTGGATCGACAGTTTCAGCTTGTCACCGGGCTTCCTGCTCTGCACGTGATCAAACAGCGAATCCAATCCCTCGAACACCTTGCCATCGATCTTCACGATCAGGTCACCGATCTTCACTCCCGCCTTGGCCGCGGGCATGTTCGGATTCACGGCGGTCACGGTACAGCCCCTGGCGTGGTCGACGCCGTTGATGCCCAGCACCGGCTGGCGACCGCGGCTGGGACGTCCAAATGCGACCCCGTCCAGGAACCTCGCCCAGCTCTCGGTGTAGGCTCGGATCGGGACGTGGAAGTTCCATGTGGTCGGTGCCCCGATCCGGCTGTGGATGCCGATCACGTTTCCCGAGAGATCAAACAGTGGCCCGCCCGAGTCGCCTCCAACGAGCGTGCAGTCGGTCTGCACGAAACCGCTCTCGGTCCGGATCACCCGACCGAGTCGCACCACAGGAGGCCGGTTGCGCTGAAAGCCGCCGGGATGTCCCAGTGCCAGGCACCAGTCACCGGTCCGCACGTCCTTGGGCCTTGCCAGGGGCCGGAAGGGAAACGGGCCCTTGGCTTCAATCTTGAGCACCGAGGCATCCAGCCCGCGATCCAGCCCCAGCGTGCGGCCTCGCAACGACCGACCATCGGCAAGCAACACGGTCACGCGGCGGTTGGGGGGCCCGGTGACGTGAGCGGCCGAGAGCACATAGCCGTCGGCACTTACGATCACACCGCTGCCGGCACCGTTCCCGATCCGCAACCCGACCGTGGCTTTCGAGAGGTCGCCGACCAGCTTGCCCACCTGCTTCTGAATCGCCAGCAGGTCGGCCACGTCACGCGGAACACTCCGGGTGAATGCGGCCGGCTGCATCGGACGGGCCACGACCGGAGCCCGCAACACGGGCAGGTCGCGGGGCCGGGGTGGTGGGGGAGGCGAAGTGGGGTCAGCAGCCCTCACCGCGGCGAATTCCAGGAGAACCACTGCCGCGACCGCCAGAGCCGAAAGCCGTCCTCGATTCATTCAGAACCCCCCCTCGTGATTCCTTCGCATCGGCCTACACCCGCTCTCCCCAATCCCAAAATACGCGACACCAAGGACCTTCCGCAAGTTGAGCCCCCTTCTCGGCCCCGTGTCCCTGGGATATGCTAGCCTCCGCAGCCCCGCCCCAACCGCAGCCCCAACCGCAGCCCCACCCGCAGCCCCACCCGCAGCCTCACGTGCCGATGCCCCTGCGATGAATGTCCACCAGACCCCTCTGCCCGGCGTCCTGGTCATCGAACCCCGCGTCTATGAGGACGAGCGAGGCTTCTTTCTGGAGACCTATCAGCAGCGGCGGTTCGCCGAGGCGGGCATCGATCTGACCTTCGTGCAGGACAACTGGTCCCGATCGACTCGAGACACACTCCGAGGACTGCACTACCAGATCACTCACCCCCAGGCCAAGCTGGTGCAGGTCGTCGACGGCAGCGTCTTCGATGTCGCCGTCGATCTCCGCCAGGACTCACCCACCTTCGGCCGCTGGTACGGCACGACACTCTCGGCAGAAAACCACCGCCAACTGCTGATCCCCGCCGGGTTCGCTCACGGGTTCCTGACCACCAGCGAATCGGCCGATTTCCAGTACAAGTGCAGCGAGCCCTATCACCGTCAGTCGGAACGGACCCTGCTGTGGAACGACCCGGAGATCGGCATCGAGTGGCCTCTGGAGGGCGAACCGCTGCTCTCGGAAAAAGACACCCGCGGGCTGCCGCTGTCCGAGACCGAGTGCTTTGACCTGGCAGTCGATGCCGGTCCAGGAGGCCCTGGGGATGACTGAGTCGTCGGACCCCAGCCGACCTCGACTGGCGCTTCTGATGGGCGACGTGGCCGGGGTGGGACCCGAGGTAATCGCGCGAGTGATTTCCGGCTGCCAGGACCTCTGTCGCCCCCTGGTCGTCGGACACCCCGACGTCCTGGCCCGCGCGCTGCAGTTGGTCGGTCTCGAGCGAACCGTCCACCGCGTCGATTCGCCTCAACACGTCGCCGCAGACTCCGACCCCAACGGCATCGATTGCTGGAACCCCTCCAGCGCCGATGTCACCGACGTCGCCGCGTCGCAGGTCGACGCCCGCTGTGGCCAGGCGGCGGCCGACTGGGTGCTGGCTACTGCGGCCGCCGCACTCGAAGGTCACATCGACGCGATGGTGACCGCACCCTTGAACAAGGCGGCCCTGGCAGCCGCCGGGGTCGGTGTGCCCGGCCACACCGAACTGCTCGCCCGGGCCTGCGGCACCGACTCAGTCGCCATGATGCTCTACCTCCCGCCCACCAGCACCCGCCTGGGTCCGCACGGCCTGGGCGTCGCACACGTCACCCTGCACACCTCGATCGCCAGCGTCCCCGGCCTGCTCACCGTCGACGGCATCACCGAGCACATCGAGCTGATCGCCGGGTTCCTCGTCCAGGTCGGCTGCACCCAGCCCCGGATCGGGGTCTGTGCCCTGAACCCTCACGCCGGCGAAGAGGGCCTCTTCGGCGACGAAGAACAGGCCACGATTGCTCCGGCGGTAGCCGCCGCGGTCGCTGGCGGTCTTTGTGCCAGCGGCCCCTTTCCCGCCGACACGCTGCTGAGGCGAGCGGTGGGAGGCGAATTTGACGGGGTGGTCGCCATGTACCACGACCAGGGCCACATCGCCCTGAAACTGGTCGGCTTCGACTCAGCCGTCAACGTGACTCTCGGACTGCCGCTGATCCGCACCAGCCCCAGCCACGGCACAGCCTTCGACATCGCCTGGCAGGGCACCGCCGACCCCGCCGGTATGCAGGCGGCCGTCGATGCCGCCCTGAGACTCTGGCACAACCAACCCACCAACGCCCCACACATCGCCGGTGCGTTTCAGCAGGACGACTGATGCCCGAGGCTCACGAGACGCTGTTGTACCTGGTTCGACATGGGGCCACTCCGGCCAACGAACAACGACCCTACGTGCTGCAGGGGCACGGGATCGACACGTCTCTGAGCGACACCGGGCGGCGGCAGGCCGAGGCGGTTGCCGGGTTCCTGGCCGACCGGCCGCTGGATGTTGTGATCTCCAGCCCCATGAAACGCGCTCGTGAGACGGCAGGTGCCATCGCCGCTCCGCATGGACTGGACACCGGTGTGCTCGAGGACATCTCCGAATGCGACGTCGGTCGCTGGGAAGGCCGCGACTGGGGCTCGATCATGAAGGACGATGCCCAGGCCTACCACCGGTTCATGGACGATCCGGCAAGCCACGGGTACCCCGAAGGCGAGAGCTACGCCGATGTGCTCGATCGTGTCGGCGGACCCATCGATCAACTCCTCGCCTCGCACCGCGGCCAGACCGTCGCCCTGGTCGCTCACAACATCGTCAACCGGGTCTATGTCGCACGGCTGATGGGCTGGCCTCTGTCCCAGGCCCGCGAGATCCGACAGGACAACACGGGCATCAACGTGATCCGCGGCCGAGAAGACGAGATCACGCTCTTGTCCTTCAACGTCCGCTTTCACCTCGATGATGCCGGACTCTAGAAAACCACCCGGACCCGCTCACCCATGACACTCCGCGGCATCATTTTCGACATGGACGGCACGCTGGTCGACTCGGGACTCGACTTCGACGCCATCCGACGCGACATCGGGTTGCCCGAGAAGCACCCGATTCTCGAGGGGGTCGAGGCGATTGACGAGGGCCCCGAGCGGGACCGGGCTCTGGAGATCCTGCATCGGCACGAACACGAGGGAGCCATGCGGGCGACCTCCTTTCCCGGTGTCGCCAACCTGCTCGCACGGCTCCAGCAACTCGAACTCCGCTCAGGTGTCCTCACCCGCAATTCCCGCGTCTCGGCCCACACCACTCTCGAGAGGCTTGGCTGGAGTTTTGACTGCGTGCTGACCCGCGAGGACGCTCCGGCCAAACCCGACCCGACCGGGGTCCTGGCGATCTGCGACGATTGGGGCCTGGGTCCCCAGGAGGTGCTGTTTGTCGGTGACTACCTGTTCGACCTGCAGGCCGGACACAACGCCGGTACCAAAGCGGCACTGTTCGCGCCTGGCCAGTTGCCCGAATGGGCCGACCTTGCCGACTGGGTGGTGAGCAGCTTCGAGGAGCTCGAGGAACTGATCGAGCGATTGTGCCTGGAGGGCTAGTCGCCGATTGTCGGTCGCGTGTCATGGCCGGCCGGCGCCAACGCGGATTCGTCTACCCCCATTTTGCCAACCGCTGCTAGAATCCGCGGCTCAACACGACGCCGAGGTCTCGCATGGATGCGACACGACACCAGGTCCCCGCGACCGCCCTGTTCACGGCACTGCTGTGTGCCCTGCTGCTGCTGGCCCGCGTCGACCACTCGATCGCACAGGGACAGTCGCCGCGACGAGTGATCCCGAACCCAGCCACCCGGCCGGCAAGTCAACCCGCCGGCAAGTCCAAGACGCAACAGCGATTGCCTCGCAGTCGGCTGCAGACCCCCGGCCTCCGCGTCCAGAAACTCGAGCCCAAGCTCAAGGCCACACTGATCAAATGGGAACTGGCCAGCTCGCGGATCAAGACGCTCACCGGAGAAATCTACCGCTACCACCGCGAGTTCGTATTCAACACCGAGAAGCGTGGGCGGGGTCAGTTCTACTACGAGGCCCCCGACAAGGGTCGGCTCGACATCTTCGCCGTCCAGATCCCCAAGGGGACTCAGTCGTCGGTACAGCGACCCTCACGCCGCGATCCCCGCAACGGCAAAGTGACTCCCGCCCGCAAGATCTCGCTGGCCGTCTCGGGCGACAACCCCGAGAAGTGGATTTGCGACGGGACGCAGGTACTGGAAGTCAACGACGTCGACCGCACGGTGACCAGCCACAGGATTCCTGCCGATTACCGTGGCAAGAGAATCATGGACGGGCCGCTGCCGTTCCTCTTCGGCATGCCACCCGACAAGGCGATCCGCCGCTACCACATGAGCCTGCTGGGGGAATCCCGTGGCGAGGTCTGGATCAGGGCGTTCCCCCGGTGGAAGCAGGATGCGGTCAATTACCGCGAGGCCACCGTGATCCTCGACACCGCCACCTACCTGCCCAAGCACGTCCGGCTGACCGCACCGGACAACACCCAGACGATCTACTCGTTCTTCCGCCTGAAGGTGAATTCGAAGCTCGAGGCCTTCGCCAAGGCCTTCGGCAGCAGCCCGTTCCGACCCAACCTCAGTCACTACCGCGTGGTGGCCTCACAATCCGATCCGCTGGTCCCTTCGGTCATCGGCATGCCGTGGAAGAAGGCCCAGTCGGTGCTGACCGCCGCCGGGTACAAGGTCAAGTTCTCCGCCGGGGTGGCTGCGTCGAAGAGGGACCTGACCTACGTGATCTACCAGCAGGCGCCCAGGCAGCAGGCCGCATTGGCACCCGGTAGCCAGATCCAGCTGACGTTCTTCGCCAAGCCAATCGCCACCGGGTCGAAGAAGCGGTAGTTGCGAGACGTGCGGGTCGGCTGCGGCCCGTGGCCGGGTTTGACCGCCGAGCTGCAGGAATCGGCATCAACTCCTCTTGCGTCTGCTCTCCGGCGCTTCGTCTACTCGATCACCCCGACGTCGTCGAGGCGAGCAGGCGATGAACACACCGCAGGCGTCCGAATCCGAACTTCCCCCCAACGATTCCGAGGACACCTTTCTCGGCATCACCCAAGCCGATCGCCTGGTCGTCACGGTTCTGGTTATCGCCTCGCTGGTCCTGATGGCCGCTCACTGGGCACTGCTCTCGGGCTGGGGCACCCAACCGATCGAAATCGACCGCATTCCTCGAACCGCCGTCGGCTTTCGGCTCGATCTGAACACAACCAACTGGGTCGAATTGACGCAGCTGGAGGGCATTGGTCCGAAGCTGGCCCAGAGGATCATCGCTGATCGCGAGAGGAACGGGCCATTTGCCGAGGTCGAGGACCTGGACCGGGTCCGCGGCATCGGACCCCGGACGATCGCCCGGCTGAAGCCGTGGCTGAGAGTCCGCTCTCGTCATTAGTCTGCCTGCGGCGGGCTGCACAACCCCGTTGGGGTTCACAAACATGTGGCGGCCTGCCGGACCCAGCGTTGCCCGTCGCCTTACGGGCTAATTCAACTGCCGGATGTACACGTTCCGCCAACGACACTTGGCTCCGTTGGGCCAACCCGTACCGCCGTGTACCTGGACCGCCACACGACCCTCGGCACCCAGCAGCTTCGTGATGCCCGCCTTGTCGTACCCCTTGCCGGGAAACGTCTGGCCATTGAACTCGTTGACCTTGTAACCATTGATCCAGGTCGTGATCTGCGGAGGCGATCCGACGACCCGCAGCCGGGCGGTGTTCCAATCACCGACCCTCCAGGCCGAGACCCACTCGTTGCCGCTGATGGTGAAGGCCTTGGGCGGAGCGGTCTTGGTCGGCTTGGTCGTCAGACCCAGCAGTTCCTTCTTGTCGTTGTACTTGCCGAAGATGTCGAAAGTACGAGTGTTGAAGCCTCCGGTCCCCTCGCCGTAAATGTGACCCACGTTTCCGTTGTCGTGGTAGTCGACCATCATCTGGAAGCACTGGCCGCGGTTGTTGGACCGCACGAACAGGCCGCTGCAGACGCCCCAGTCGGGCTTCATGTCGATCAGCAGTTCGAAGTCGCCGTAAGTCTTGTCGGTCAGGAGGATGCCGCCGTTGCCGCTGCCCGGAGGATCCTGCTCACCGGTGATCACTCCGTTTTCGACCGTCCAGAGGCCCCCGGTCCCGTGCCCGATCTTCTCGGGGTTCTTGTGCCAGCCGGCCAGGGTCTTGCCGTCAAACACAGGCACGAATCCCGCCTCTCGCTTCTCAACCAGCCAGATGTTGCGGAAGTGAAGCGGGTTGCCATGGTTCTGAATATAGACCGGGCCCAGGTCGACACCTTCCTTGACCGGGCTGGCCCGGGTGCTGCGGGGGACGTCAACGTTCTTGTGAATCACGACACCGTTGTGGCGAACCGTCAACCGGGCGTTGGCCGTCTTCTTGCCGGCCTTGTCGTAGCGGGCGGCGGCGAAGTCGATGTCGTAGGTCTGCCACTGCAGAGGGGGCAGGCACATGTTCAGGTCCGGGTCCTTGATCTCGTAGATCCCACCGCACTCGTTGTGCTTTCCG
>CAUZJR010000156.1:0-10972 GCA_963580005.1 Planctomycetota bacterium | reverse complement strand
AAGATGGGACGGCATCCCAAGAGCAGCTATGCGGCCGAGACGCCGGCGACCGATGGCAAGCGGCTGTACGTGCTCTTCGGCGACCTGGGCCTGTATTGCTATGACCTCGAGGGCAAGCCGCTGTGGACTCACCCGATCGCACCTCGCAGGACACAGTTCGGCTACGGGGCTGCCGCGTCTCCGGTGGTCGAGGGGGACCAGGTGATCTACGTCTACGACAACAACGATTCGTCCTATCTCCAGGCACTCGAGGCCGCCACCGGCAAGTCGCGTTGGAAGGTCGTGCGGGACGAAAGGAGCACGTGGGCGACTCCGCTGGTGTGGAATCATGCCGGCGGGACCGAGATCGTGGTGGCTGGCAAGAAGGAGAACCGGGCGTACTCGCCCGACGGAAAGCTGCTGTGGCACTTTGACGGCAAGATGTCGGTGCTGACAATCCCCTCACCCCTGGTCGCCCAGGGCCTGCTCTACATCACCTCGGGCTACTTCCAGGACGCGAAGCGGCCGGTGTTCGCCGTGGCTCCGGGGGCCAGGGGCGACATCACACTGGAGACGGGCCAGACTTCCAACGAGCACATCCGCTGGTCGTTGCAGCGGATGGGTCCCTACAACACCTCGCCGATCGTCTACAAGGGTCGGTACTTCACGCTGTTGGACCGCGGCATGGCGACGTGTCATGACTCCGAGACGGGCAAGTTGATTTACAACCGCACGAGGTTCCCACGAGGGGCCTCGTTCACCTCCTCACCCTGGGCCTACAACGGCAAGATCTTCTGCCTGGACGAGCGGGGCACCACACACGTGATCCCTGCCGACGGCAAGTTCCGTGTCGAGCGGACCAACGCTCTGGGCGAGCTGTGCCTGGCCACCCCGTCGATTGCCCAGGGCCGCCTGCTGATCCGCACCGCCGCCCACGTCTACTGCATCGCCAAGTAGGTCAGGCTTTGCACGACACCAGGAGTTGCCTCATGCGCCAGTATCTTCTTGCCTGCGGGATTATTGCCAGTCTGCTGGTCACCGCGTCGTCGGCTGCTGAGCGGCCCAACATCGTGCTGATCTTCGTCGATGACCTGGGCTGGAAGGACATCGGCTGTTACGGCAACGACTTCGTGGAGACTCCACGGATCGACGCGTTGGCCGCCGGGGGGCTTCGGTTCACCGATTTCTACGCGTCCGGCCCCGTCTGTTCTCCGTCTCGCTGTGCCCTGCAGTCGGGACAGAACCAGGCCCGGATCGGCATCACCGATTTCATTTCCGGTCACTGGCGACCCTTCGAGAGGGTGATCACGCCGCGGCCACGAATGGCGTTGCCGCTGGCGACGGTGACGGTGGCCGAATCGCTGAAGGCGGCCGGCTACGTAACTGCGTACATCGGCAAGTGGCACCTGGGCAACGGTGCCCGGTACCAGCCCGATCGGCAGGGCTACGACTTTTCGGCCGTCGTCAATGGCCCTCACCTGCCCGGTCGCTACCGGGTCCAGGGTCGGCCCGATCTGAAACCGAAGGCCGGACAGTACCGCACCGACTTCGAGGCCGACCTCTCGATCGACTTCATCAAGAAGTCCAACCGCGGTGGTGCGAACAGGAAGCCGTTCTTCCTGATGCTCTCGCCCTATGCCGTTCATATCCCCTTGGGTGCGATGTCGGCCAAGGCCGAGAAGTATCGCAAGAAGGCCCAGGCGACGGGGCAGAAGCTGCCGCACCCGATCTATGCGGCGATGATCGAGCACACCGACGACATGGTCGGTCGGATCGTCGACGCGATCGAGGCCGAGGGGCTGACGTCCAAGACGATGATCATCTTCACCTCCGACAACGGCGGGCTCCACAAGCGGTACGACTACCGACCGGCTGCCGACGACCTGGTGGCCACCCAGTCGCCGCTGCGCGGCGAAAAGGGGACGCTGTTCGAGGGCGGAGTGCGGGTTCCGTTGATCATCAAGTACCCGCCGCTGACCACCGCCGGTACGCTCTGTCGCGAACCGACTGTCAGCCACGACTTCTATCCGACGTTCGTCGATCTGGCCGGCGGCAAGCTGCCGGCCAACCAGCCAATCGATGGCCACAGCCTGAAGCAGTTGCTGTCGAAGCCCTCGGCCCGGTTGGCCCGCCAGGCAATCTTCTGGCACTACCCGCACTACCACCACGACCGCCCGGCCAGCAGCATCCGCGAGCGGGACTGGAAGTTGATCGAGTACCTCGATGGCAGCGGAGATGTCGAGCTGTACAACCTGTCCAGCGACATCGGCGAGACGAAGAACCTGGCGGCTGAAAAGAAGGGCCGGATGGCGGACCTGTCGCAGAAGCTACGGAACTGGCGTCACCGGCTCGTAGCCCACGTGCCGATCCCCAACCCCAGCTACGACTCCAAGCGAGCGCACGAGTGGTGGAGCACTCGATCGGGCAAGCCGGTCCCCAGTGATCGGCGACGACGGTTTCCTCAGACCGAGAAAAACGATTGAGCCGGAGGCTGAAGGGCCCTGGTGCCGGGGCTGGTCAGTCGGCAAACCGCAGCGAAAACAGGTTGGCGTCCTGCATCCGGAATCGCAGCCGGATGGTTTTCCCCGACAGGCTGCTGAGATCCGTCCCTGACTTCCACGCGACGGCCTGGTCGATGCGGTCGCCGATCATTTCCCGGCAATCCGCCAGTGTGTACCCCTTGATCGGTTGTCTCTCGGCATCCTGGATTTCGACGCGCAGACCGCCGACCGCCGACGTGGCGTAGTTGATCTGCAGGGACTTGCCACTGAAACGCAGCGGCCGGGTGACCAGGTCACCGCCGGCGTAAGGGGCCTCGATCGAAGCCAGGCCGTCGGTCCGGAAGACGAACCGGCGGACGTGGCAACTGGCCTGGCCGTTGTGACGGGTGACCCAGATGGACATCTCGAGCGGGCTGGTCGGATGCAGGCCCCGCAGCGTGTAGTTGGACCGCGTGGTCCAGTTCTCGGCTCCCGGGCCCGGCCGCACGATGCCCTCCATGAACAGTCGGTCGTAGTGGGCACTGGCCCGGGTGGTCAACATCACCGTGTCGGCACAGTCGCCGATCAGCCACTTGAGCGGGTCGGCGATGTCGCTGCGCGACGGCTTGAGCTTCACGCCCTCGGCTGGCGAGAGAGCCTGGCGTGTCTGGGCCAGGCGGTTGGAGAGCGCGACGTAGATCTGTGGTGCCCGGAAGTAGGGCATCGTCTGGTTGTTGTAGTGGTGATCGGGAGGCAGCAGCCCCACCTTGCCGAAGGTCATCGGTCGGGGCTTGGTCCAGTTGAACAGGTCCTTCGACGCCATCCGGGCGACCGATCGGCGATTGGGATCCCGGGGGTTGGGAGGGCTGACCTTGATCGCGTACCTGAGGTAGATCACGTACTGCTGTTCGACCTCGGACCAGAACATCGACTCGAACCCGTCGAAGGCGCCGTAGAGCGTGGTGTGGATGATCGGTTTGTCGCGGAGCTTGGCGAAAATGAAGCCGTCGCCGGAAACCCACGCGATCACCCGGGTTCCGCCGCGGCCCTCGATCAGCGTGAACGCCTTGAACCGCTCGGACGGCTTCACCCCCGGTCGCCGGTCCAGGAAGATCTCGGGCATCGGACCCTTGTCAGAGACCATCAGCCGCCCGTCGACTGATCCGACCAGGTTGTTCTTCCGGTTGCCGTCGATTTCGACGATGCCCAGCAGCGGTTTCGTCCAGTGCACACCGTCGTGGCTGACGGCGACCGCCAGGCGATTCGACGCGCTGTAGTACAGCAGGAACCGAGGCTTGTCATTGGCCGGGTGGGTGTCGTGGATCACCGACACGCCGTTGTAGAAGTGTTTTTCCCAGGGCTGGTCGAGTGTCACGGAGATCTCGGCCGGGCGAGGATGATGCAGGCGGTGACGGGCTCCCTCGAGTCGGTCGACCAGGAAGCCGTCGACGAACAACTCGCGGCGCGAGCCAATATCGATTGGCTCAGTCGCTCGCGCCGTCGACGAAACGAGTAGAAGCGCCAGCAGCGAGAATTGGATTTTCCGGGTCATGGAGAGTACCTCCCTCTGGGCCCTGGACTCTCCGGCGATTGACTGGAGCCGGCGTTCAGTTGGCCATGAGTTCCAGCATCTGCCTGGCCAGCGAGTCGCCGAAGCGGACGAAGAACTTTCCGCTGCCCAAGTAGTGATACGGTCGCTCACTGCCCACAACACACCACTCGGCAAAATGCTGCGACCAGCCCTTCTTGAAGATCTCGTAGGCGTCGTGCGAATAGACCGTGTAGCTCTCCACCGAGGCGACGTTGCCCTTGAACTCAGGGGCGGCGGCCGCTTGACGCTGGGCGACAGACACGGCGTTCTTGGCAACTTCCTGTTCGATTCGATTGGTTCCCAGGACACCGATCACGAAGGGCATTTTCGGAGTCTTGTACTCCTGGCGCACGTCCTTGACGAAGGCGATCATGTTGTCCTTGTAGTTGTCGCGGAAGGCGGGTGAAAACTGGTCGTTGAAGCCCTGGAACCAGACAAACCCGGCTATCTCGAAACCGGCCGCGGCGTCGTATTCGGGATGGTGCTTGCCGAGGTCCTTCAGCACCGCGTGCACCGCCTCGTTCATCATCCGGTAGTTCAGGCCGACGTTCTTCTTGATCTCCTCGACCTTGTCTCCTTCCTGCTCCTTCTTGCTCAGCTCGTAAGGGCCGGCCGAGGGTGGACGGAAGTTGTAGTGCAACGACTTGCCGCCCCAGGAAGTCTTGATCAGCAGGATCGGAGCGTCGAGTTTCGTGGCCAACGAGAGCCCGAATCCGAATTCCGGGCCGATCTTGTCGGGGTTGCCGCCGAAGCCGATGGTCAGAGGACCCGATCGGCGGTTGTTGTCGGCGATCGAGGTGATGTAGACCCGCTTCGAGACGGCAAAGGCCTGCTTGATCTTCTGCGACTTCGCATTGAATTGGGCCGTGAGTTGCTTGATCTTCGCCCGAGCCTTCGTGATCGCCTCTTCCCCGGTGATCTCCTTCTTGCGGATCTTCTGGTTCAGGTCGTTGCGAGCGATCATCACCGCGATCTGGTCATCGACCATCGCCCGGGTCACTTTTGCACCGTCCTTGAAGGCCAGCTTCGCCAGTTCCCGCACCTCGGGCTCCTTGGCCGTGAACAGCGTGGGGATGGTGATGAAGTTGGCATGGCCGACCATGTTGGACTGGCCGGACAGGATGAAGACCTTCAGCGGCTTCGGCTTGGCGGCCTGCGTGGTGGCGGCCGTGAGCGGTACGAGGGCAAGGAGTGCGAGGAGTGCGAGGAGTGCCAGAAGCGGGGTTCGACTGATCGGAAGTTTCATCGAGGTGTCCGTTGAAGTGTTTGGAGACTGTCGGGGGATTCACTTGACGATGTTGTTGGTGCCCAGCAGTTCGTTGAGTGCCCGGTTGGTGACCCGGACGCGGTACTTGCCTTCTGAGTTGAAGCCCTGCTGAAATTGCAGTCCGGCCCGCATCTGTTCGAGAACCGGTCGGGCCTGTTCATCGATTTCATCCAGCACGATGGCTGCCTGCAACCGTTCCCACTGGTTTCCGGTCTTCAATTCGTGGATCAGCACGGGCAGGGCCTTCTGGGGACGCTCGAGATGGCAGAGTGCTCGGGCGGCGGCGATTCGTACCACAGCCGATTTGTCTACCAGGCCCCGCGTGACGGCTTCTCGAGCCTTGATCTTCAGAGTCCCTGAAACGGCGGCGGATTTCCCGGCGGCAACATTGCCGACCCCGGTAGCGGCCCAGTAACGGACCGCCGCGTCCGGGGCCGAGAGCCCCTCGATCAGCTCCCCAAACGCCTTGTGTCCTCGTGAGGCCTTGGCGGCCATGTCGAGCAGCAGCAGGTTCGTCTGCCTGGCATCACCCTGCCTCATGATCGCATAGCTGTTGCCCAGCTTCCGGGTCCGCTCGGTGATGATCCCCTCGGGAACCAGTCCCAGGTCACCGGTATCCTGGACCCACCTTCGGTGTGCGGCTCGCATGCTGACCAACCGGCAGTGGAACGCCTTGTCGCCTGCCAGGTTGTTGAGTTCGTGCGGATCGGCCGTGCAGTCGTAGAGTTCCTCGACCGGCTTCTTATCCGCGAAGTACCTCTCGGCCTGCTCGCTCAACTTCCCGGCCTCGTGCAACCGCCGCAGCTCGCGCATCGTCGCCCCCTTCTCGGGGGTGTTCATGTACTGGTAGAAGCTCTTCAGCGGTTCGTAGTTTCGGATGTACTTGTACTGCTTGTTGCGGACCATGCGGATGATGTCGTACCGCTCATCCATCCGGTCGCGGGCTCCGTAGACATACCGCCTGGGCCGCTTGAGGTCGCGACCGAGGAAGGCTTCGCCCTGGACGTGGTCGGGCGCTTTCAGTCCGGCCAGGTTCAGGACGGTGGGTCCGAGGTCGATCGAGCTGACCAGTTGATCGGTGACGGTACCGGGCCGGCCCTGGTTCGCCGCCACTCCACCGGCCGCGCGGTACTTTTCGGGGATCCTGACGATCAGCGGGATGTGCGTGCCCGAGTCGTACAGCCACCGCTTGGCCCGGGGTAGGCCGACGCCGTGATCGGACCAGAAGAAGACGATCGTGTTCTCGTAGAGCCCGTCGTCCTTGAGCTGCTGAAGCAGGCCACCGGCCCACGCATCCATCGCCGTGATCAACTCGTAGTTCCGCTTCCAGTCTTCGCGGACCACTTTCGTGTCGGGGTAATACGGCGGCAGGGTCGACAGGGCGGCCGCGTCCTGGCGCTGGGAGGGTTTCAGGTTGCTGGTCACCGCCTGGTACTTGGCCGAGCCGGCGATCCCGCTTTCGTGGCAGCCGGTGAAATTGAACACGGCGAAGAACGGCTGGTCCTTGTTCGGCCGCTTTCGCCAGTGTGCGTTCTTTCCCCGGGCAGCGTCCCAGGTCTCGCGAGGATGTTTGAACTGGTAGTCGGTCTTTGACCGGTTCGTGCAGAAGTAACCGGCCCGGCGGAGGTAGACCGGGAAGGGCTTGACGAAGTCCGGCAGCACCGCCGTGCATCTCATGTGATGAGTGCCCAGGGTGGTCTGGTACATGCCGGTGATGATCCCGCTGCGGCAGGGCGAGCAGACTCCGGCGGTGGTGAAGGCGCGAGTGTACCGGATGCCTTCGGAGGCGAGTTGATCGAGGTGCGGCGTGATGGCGTGCGGGTCGCCGTAGCAGCCCAGGTGAGGACTGATGTCCTCGGCCGAGAGCCAGAGGATATTGGGAGGCGGGATGTCGTTGGCCGTGGCCCGGTTCGAGGGGGTCGGGACGATCGCACACGCCAGGGCGATGAGAACCGCCCGGGTCGCCGCGTGTCGAGCGTTGCTCTGCATGAGATTCCCCTCGCCGCGAGGTCGCAGCCTGTCGAGTTGCTCGGAGCCGTGATCGACATGGTAGGCGGTTCACGCCGGGCGTAACACCAGCCTGGAGGCTGGAACCCGCATCATGAGACACACTCGAAGGGACTCACCGCCGTGAAACCGATCGGCTGCGGAATCTGGTGGGGGGTGCGGGAGACGCAAATAAAAAAAAGGGGACAGGCACCCCCGCACGGCGGGTGAGCCAGTCCCCGATCTCGGAATGGGAAGCAGGGTCTTTAGTCTCTGGACACGCCCGAGACCTGTGGGAAGAGACGCTTGATGGCGTTGATCGAGTCCTCCTCGACACCCGACACGTAGTTGGCACCACGTTGGGCCAACTGCAGCAGGTTGCCGATGAGTTCTCTGAGCACGTCCGGAGGCACATTACCCTCGAACCGCATCAACGCACGTACGCCCTCGCTGGCCGTCTCGCGGATCGCTCCGTGAGTCCTGTCACCGAGCGATTCGAGATTCCCGATCGCTCGAGCGGCCAGCGCCCGGGCACGCCGGTACTCGCCGGCATTTTGAAGTCGGCGGATCCGAGGAACCGCTGTTTCCACCACCTCGTCCATCGCGTCGGTACCCCGGAAGGTGACCGTGACGATCTGACGAGCGTACCTGGCGTAGACATCGTAGACATCGATCCGGTTAGCAGCTTGAGCTTCGCCAGGAAGCACGAAACCGGCTGACAACATCGCAGCACCCAGCAGCAGCACATGAAGTTTTCGCATGGTCGCAGTTCTCCAGAACGGAAGAAGAAGGGAGTGAGAGGTAGGGCTCCGGTGAATTGAAGCACCCGAGCAGATGGTATTGACTGAAAGCAACTCGCATGCCAAAACCACTTCTTCTCTGGAGACGTATTGTAAGTGTATTTATATACTGTGTTTACGACTGATTTTTTTGCGAGGTCTCACAAGCGTCTCGGGACCTGCGGCGGCGGACCAACTGTTGCATTTTGCAACACTCGAGGAGATCAGCCGTTTCAAATGAATGCAGCGGCGGTGAAGACGGCGACCATGATGACTCCGACGAGCAGTTTGGAGAAGGTGCCGAGCACACGACCGACGAGAGCACCTTTTCCGGCGGCGAGTCGTTCCGGCTGGCTTCGTCCCTTCCACATTTCGCCGAGGTAGGCACCACCCCAGGCCCCACCGGCTCCGCCCAGGACTGCTCCGACGAGAGCACCGACCACGGGGATCACGGCTGCGACCAGCAGGGCGCCGAGGATGCTGAGGACGCACGAGCCGAGCAGCGAGAGCAGGATGGCACGTCGGCTGGCTCCCTGCTTGGCGGCTCCGGTGGCTCCGGCCGCAAATTCTATCAATTCACCCAGCACCGCCAGTCCGGCCAGCACTGCAACGGTGTCCCATCCAACGCCGGGTGCCTGGGTTGAGGGTTCCAGGGGAAAGAGCCATGCGAGCACGATGGCCAGCACGATGATGCCCCAGTTCCCCGGCAGCGAGAGCAGGTTGGTGAGCCAGAGAATGACCGACACCAGTACGGCCAGCGTGGCGAGGATGTAGTAGGTGACGTCGATCATGGATGGATCAGACGTTGGAGGATCAGGCGTTGGAGGATCAGGCGTTGGAGGATCAGGCGTTGGAGGATCAGGCGTTGGAGGATCAGGAGGGATCGACCGAGTAGTTTTTCGGGCACTTTGTAATCGCGTGCACTTTTCGTTCAGTCCGGGTGATCGGGTGGTTCTCGGCCTCCTTGGCCAGTCTGGTCATGTTGGGATACCCGTCGGCCTGTTCGTTGGCCCATTCGCGTGCGAACCGGCCGCTGCGGATGCCGTCCATCGCCTTACGGATGCGATCCTTCATCGCCTTGTTGGGCAGTTGTTCGGCTCGAGTCAGCGACCCATAGCGAGATGTGGGCGAATGAAACCGGGCCTGCCGGACGATGCCATCCAGAGCCATCTGCCGAAAGATCTCTGACGCTTCGCCCGAAGCGCAGTACTCGATCAAGGCCACTTCTGGCGGAATCCCCGCTTCCACGGCCACCTCGTAGGTCAGCAACAGGGCCTGTGTAAACAGCGGCCACAGTCCCTGTTCTCCGAGCAGGTTGACGTCCGATTCGTCCTCGAACCGGCACTCGAACACTCCGGCCCGCGTACACCCCACGGCCTTGGCCAGGGCCAGTGCGATCTGGCGGGCCTTACCCGAGACGTCCTGCCAGACGGCGACGAACCCCGGCACACCCTTCCCCGCCTCGTACGCTTCGCGGACCGTCACGCCCATGGCTCGAGGCGACATCATGATCACGTCGATGTCCTCGGGCGGCACGATGCACTCGAAGCGGATCCCGTAGCTGCTGGCAAAGTCCATCACCTGTCCGGGCAGCAGGTGATCCCGGATGTGCTTCTCGTAGATCTGCTGCTGGATTTCATCGGGGATGGCGATGATCAGGATGTCGGCTCGCGGAACGACCTCGCGGATCGGGGCCACGACGAAGCCGTCGGCGACGGCGGTCTTGTGGTAGCGGTCCTTGCGGTTGCCGATGATCACGTTGCAGCCGCTGTCGCGGAGGTTCAGTGCCTGGGCCCGGCCCTGGTTGCCGTAGCCGAGCACGCCGATCGTCTTGCCGCGAAGAGGCGAGATGCTGACGTCTTTGTCGAAGAGAAACTTGCTCATCAGGTGGTGTTCCCTGGAGGTTGGGTGAGGACTAGGGGATTGCGGATGATGGACTTCTCTCGGTCAACTTCAGATCGGGGTGACCCAGGTCGAGCTTGTACATGATCTGGTTGTAGTCGTAGCGGGGTGTTTTCTGGTCGTTCCCCGAGAACAGCGTGGTGTAGGTGCCTTCGAAGAAAATGATCCGGCCACGCTGCTTGTCGAAATACGGGTGCTGCTTGGGGTTGTAGAAGCTGTATTTCTTGTGAGTGGCGATCTTGCGAGCGTTCTTCCAGGGCCCGACCAACTGGTCGGCTTCGGCGAACCAGACTTCGCCAAGGAACGACGAGCCGTACTGCTGGTTGCCGATCATGATCCACTTGCCGCGGAATTCGTTCCAGGAGACCGAGCCGCGGTGGACGAGGATCGGTTTCCTGTCGTCGTCGAACAGTTGGAACAGCCCTTCGGACGGCTTGATGTGACCCTGCTTGATGAGCCGGGCCTGCAATTGGGACGTGAACGGCACGGTGTCGGGCTTCCAGCTCCACTTCAGACTGCCATGGGACCGCTCGACGTTGTTCGACATCTTGCGGCTCCCGGCTGCCAGGCAGGTGTATGTCTGGTAATTCGACAGGTCGGCCAGTTTCTTCGCCGTGGCCTCGACCCGAACCAGTGGAAACGGGTCGCCGAAGTAGACAGACTCGACGCCGTTCTCGGTCCGTTTCAACGGGTGTCCGAAGGGAAACAGCGGAGCCTTGAGGTCGAATTCGGCGACCTTGGTCCATTCCTGTTTTCCGGCATCGAATTCGATCAGGCCCCTCTGGTAGATCGAGAGCGGGGGCTTGACCTTGACGTACATTCCGAAGAGCCGTTCTCGGCCGTCGTCCTTGAGCGTGACGAGGCCATTGATCCAGGTGGGGCCTTTGCCGGGCAACTGGGCGGTCGGCTTTGCGAAGCCGGCCTGGCCGGGCTTCTCGGTCGTTGCCAGGAAGTACTCGAGATCGACTCCCGTCTCGGGATCCAGGCC
>CAUZJR010000155.1:0-10983 GCA_963580005.1 Planctomycetota bacterium | reverse complement strand
ATTCTCGCCGCGTTACCGAATCGGTTGCGTGAAATCTCGAGAAAATCTCAAACCGAGTTCTCATCAGTTCCAGAGGCAGACGACTAGTCGTCTGAGAGGTCGTACTGGAAGCTCCCGTCCTTGTCGACGTTGACCTCGACACTGCTGATGGCGTTGCCTTCGGCCATGTGCGCGAGGAACTCGGCGGCGAGTTCCGGGAGCAGGGTCCGCGTGAGGATGTGATCGACGTTGCGGGCCCCGGTGTCGACCTCGGTGCATCGCTCCGCCACGTTCTCGACCAACTCGGGCGTGTAGCTCAGCGAAGCGTTGTAGTTGTCCTTGACCCGTCGGACGATCTTGCCGAGCTTCAGTTCGATGATCGTTTTCATCACGTCATCGCTGAGCGGGTAGTAGGGCAGGACGGTCAGGCGGCCGAGGAAGGCCGGTTTGAAGGTCTTGAGCAGTTCGTCGTGGAGCGCCTTGGCGAGTCCTTCGGGATCGGGCTTGGTTTCCGGGTCATTACAGAGGCTCATGACGAGGTCGGTGCCGGCGTTGGAGGTCATGATGATCAGCGTGTTCTTGAAGTCGATGTCGCGGCCCTCGCCATCGGTGAGGATGCCCTTGTCGAAGACCTGGTAGAACACGTCCTGCACGCCCGGATGGGCCTTCTCCATTTCATCGAGCAGCACAACGCTGTAGGGCTTGCGGCGGACCGCCTCGGTCAACACGCCGCCTTCGCCATAACCGACGTATCCCGGAGGCGATCCCATCAACAGTGAGACCTTGTGCTCTTCCTTGAACTCCGACATGTTGATCGTGGTCATGTTCTGCTCGCCGCCGTAGAGCAGGTTGGCGAGCGTGATGGCGGTTTCGGTCTTGCCCACGCCGCTGGGACCGGCCAGCAGGAAGACCCCGATCGGGGTTCGCGGGTCGCTGAGCTTGGCACGGGAGGTCTGAATCCGCTGAGCAATCGCCTCCAGGGCATGCGACTGTCCGATGATCGAGGCTTCCATCTGGCTCTCCATCGAGAGCACCGTGTGGATTTCGTCGGAGACCATCCGCCCGACGGGGATCCCGGTCCACCCCGAGACGACGTCGGCAATGGCCTGAGAATCGACACAGACCTGGATCAATGGCTCCTCACCCTGCAACTCCTCCAGTTTCTCGGAAAGGCCGCTGAGTTGCTCGCGAAGTTGATCCGGGTCGGCCTCGCCAGCCGTTGACTCAGCACCCACTCCGCTTTCCTCTCCGCTTTCCTCTCCGCTTTCCTCTCCGCTTTCCTCTCCGCTTTCCTCTCCGCTTTCCTCTCCGCTTTCCTCTCCGCTTTCCTCTCCGCTTTCCTCTCCGCTTTCCTCTCCGTCCGAACCGGCTTCGCCGGTCTCATCAACGGGTCGGATTCCGGAGACCGTTTCGAGTTTCGAGCGGACCTGGTGGATCTCGTCGACGAGTTCCTTTTCTTCGACGAAGCGTTTTTCGAGTTCTTCGAGTTCCTGCTGGGTGTCGCTGCGTTGCTGGGTGAGCTGTTCGACTCGCTCTTTGTGGTCGGTGCCGGTGACCTGTTCTCGAGCGAGGATTTTGAGTGAGACTCCGAGTTGTTCGATCTGGCGTCTGAGGTCTTCGATCCGCGGTGGTGTGGCTGAGTATCCGATGGCGACGCGTGCGCAGGCGGTATCGAGCAGGCTGACCGACTTGTCGGGCAACTGTCGGCCGGTGATGTAGCGGTGAGAGAGTCGGACCGAGTCGGTGACCGCTTCGTCGAGCACCCGGACGTTGTGGTGTGTTTCGAGTGTTGCGACGAGGCCCTGCATCATTTGCACGGCGGCCTCTTCCGACGGTTCCTCGACCTTGACCACCTGGAATCTGCGGGCCAGTGCGGCATCGCGTTCGAAGTACTTCTTGTATTCGGCCCAGGTCGTCGCGGCGATCGTCCTGAGTTCTCCTCGAGCCAACGCCGGTTTCAGCAGGTTGGCGGCGTCACCCTGTCCGGCCGGTCCGCCGGCACCGATCATGGTGTGGGCTTCGTCGATGAAGAGGATGATGGGTTGAGGCGAGCTCTTGACCTCGGCGATCACCGACTTGAGCCGGTTCTCGAATTCGCCCTTGATCCCTGCTCCGGCCTGCAGCAGCGACAGGTCGAGCGACTTGATGGCGACATTCTGCAGTGCCGGCGGGACATCGCCGGCGGCGATTCGCAGCGCAAATCCCTCGACGACCGCCGTCTTGCCCACTCCGGCTTCGCCGGTGAGGATGGGGTTGTTCTGCCGCCGCCGCGTGAGGATGTCGACGATTTGTCGGATTTCGGGATCCCGACCCAGCACCGGGTCGATCTCCCCATTGCGTGCTCGATCGGTGAGATCGATGGTGAACTGTCCGAGTCCCGGTGCCCCGGCGGCGACTCCGGGGCCAGCCTCGCCTGAGGGTGCGGCGGCATCGTCAGCGGCTTCGGATTCGGCGCTGTTGGCGATGATGTTGGGCAGCTCGTGCCGTAGTGAATCGACCGAGATCTTGGAGAGTTCCGACGAGATCGTCTCGGCGATCCGCGAGAGGCTCTCGTCGGCCAAGAGTGCACACAGCAGGTGTGCCGAGCGTGCGCGGCCGGAGGAGAATTCGACCGAGGCGATCAGCCACGACTCGCGGACCAGCTGCACGATGTTGGGGGACAGCGCGGGAGCATCGGCGTTGCCTGTCTTCTTTCGATCGATCGCTTTGGTCAGGTCGCTGGCCAGTCCCGAGGCGTCGATCTCGAAGTGACGCAGAATCACCGCAACATCGTTGTTGGGGATTTCCAGCAGCTTGGCCAGCCAGTGCTCGACCTCGACGTTGTAGTTGGTCCGCGACAGGCACAGCCCGGCCGCAGCTTCCAGCGTCGTGCGGCACGTATCATTCAGTTTTCCCACCAGGGACTTCAGGTTCACCTGCATCACGGCATCCTCTTGATAGCGGCTCGAGGCCTACTCAATGACATGTCATTACGCATTGGTCGCAAAACGATGTGAGGGCGCTCCGTCGTGTCGAAACACGGCGTCGTCGGCATCTTGTTCGGGTGCATCGGAGATCAGCCAGGAATTCCAGCCCAGCCGGGAATCACCTCCCAGCTGGATCTGTGGAACGTCCTGGCGGCGGAGGATCAACTGCACGTCAAAATCGAATTCGGGGCCGGCGTAGGTCCTGACAAGTTGCCCCAGCCGGACCAGGTCATCTCCGCCGGGCATGAAGCGGTCGAAGGCCTGGCGATCCAGGGGGCCCAGCTGGACACGGAACATGTTCTCGACGCTCCACACCCGGTCTCCCACGATGAGGTCGTGTCCCAGGGCGCAGTTGAGGCCGTCGGGACAGGTGGCCTGGGGCATCCGGGACTGTGCCGAGGCGTCGAGGTAGAGCCACTGGCCGTGGAACTGTTCGACCTGGATCGGGATCTCGAAGTAGTCCTCGAGCAGGGCCTCGAGCGAGACGACGTTGCGTGGTGAGTGAGCGAAGTGTCCGCCGTAGTACAGGAACGCTTCATCGGCGACGTCCATGCGACCCCGCATCCTCGCGGTGCCCAGGCCCAGCAGGCTGTAGAGTGCTCCGGTGAAGCTGTCGGGTTCGCCTGGAGTTCTGCCCGAGTGTGCTCGTTCGTAAACCAGCGGGAAGCGGTATTTCTCCCAGGCTCGGTAGAACAGCGAGATCATGCGGTGGTTGAAGAGATCGAGATAGTCTTTCAGCGAGTGATCTCGCTCGCGGACGCGTTCGATGATCAGCGAGGTGAGGTGATGGGGCAGCACGCCTGCGGGACCGGTCAGCCCCATGAAGGCGACGGTCATTTCGGCCAGGGGTGTCGAGTCGAGGTCGTCGTGCTGCAGCGTCAGTTGCTGGAGTGAGCCGGGGGGGAACGAATGCGACTGGTAGACGCGGAAGCGGGCGATTTCGTTGCTGGCCGGCCCGTCTTCTCCGATCGTGGGACGCGGCTCACGGCCCTGTGCCTGGGCCTCCTGCTCGGCAAACCGGTCCAGCAGCCTCACGGCCTGGAAGAAATCGAAGCGATAGGGCTCCTCGGCCAATCGGCTGATCAGAGGAGTACTTTGTCGCCGGCTCGTGGTGGCCATGCTTTCAGGACTCCTTCCCGCTTGTTCGTTGTCGCGACCAACTTCGAGAACGAGTTGATCGAGCAGTACAGCCCCAGAAACCTCTCGAGCACGGCGGCGAACAGAAACACCCCGCTGCCGACAAACCGGTCCTCATCAAATTCGATATTCACCTCGAGCCCACGGCACAGGCCTCCCGAGACACCGCTGGTGCTGCGTCCGACGATCCGTCGCGTGGAGACGCTGGTGATGCCGTCGATCATCGAGCGTGTCTCTTCGGAATTGGCTGCATCATAGACCGCCAGGATTTCTCGCAGCACATCGCCTCCCTGCTCGTAGTCGTACAGCGAGAGGTGATTGAGCGTGAGTTGTGAAACCATTCGCCACATGGCCCCGTGTCTGAGGGCCGGTCGATAGGTCGGTGTGGGGGGCGTGAGGTATTCGATGGCTGCGATCGGTTCGCCACCGAGCGTCTGCAATCGAGACTGGCCGCCTCCGAAGGGAATCCTGTGTGGCAGATCGCGGTTCAGGCAGGTTGTCTCGACGTCGAGTGTCCAGTCGGAGGCGACTGCCGGCGAGAGCTCGAGATCGACCAGCTTGAGCATCACCTCGGTACCGTGGTCGGGCTCGGTGCCGGATGATTCGGACTGTTGACGCGAGGCCTGCCAGAAGGTGGATTGTTGTTGTGCCGAGGAGACGTGTTTGAAGGAGAAGAACGGTTGGTATTCGACCACGTCGTTCTGCGGCGAGGTGGCGGTGACGCGATCGATCGAGTAGACCTCCTTGGCCAGGGGCCTGCGGGCATCGGGCACCACGCGGTACTCGGGTTGGGTATGCGTGAGCCGAATCGGCTCGGCACGCTGTTGAAAGAGGTTGATGATCGGCGTGCAGCCCAGCTGAAACGTCTCCTTGGAAACGTGCTGTTCCAACTCGGCCTGCCCACGATCCAGGAACAGGATGATGTCGAGGGTCTGGCCCAGGCCTGCCCGTTCCTCGTCCGAGAGGCTGCTCAGGGAGAGGTCCCAGAACAGCAATTTTTCGGGAAACACGAAGTACTCGCTCAGCAGCCGGTACCCGACGAACGAGCGATTCGAGTAGGGGAGCAGTCCATCGTCACGTTCGAAGCCGACCGGGCTGATGCAATCGCGGGCGAGCAGAATCGGATCTGCGGTCTGTTCGGAATCGACCAGGGCGACTCCGAGCGTGTTATTGAAGATCAGTTCATAGAGTGGAAACACGTGCTGGGGTTGTGCTTTGAGGAAGAATCTCAGCGAGTCGAGTTCGAGTTGTCCGATCCGGACATCGGGGGACCAGCACGAGAGTCGCAGCCTGATGATGGAATCGGTGTTTGAGGAAAACGGAGTTTGGGGTGCCTGGAATGGAGGTCCATTGAGTGCCGCGGCGGTGACGTCCAGGGGCCAGAGCGTGACGGGGTAGCAGGATTGAAAGCGGCACGGCTCGCCGTCGATCGGGTCCGTCTCGATCGGCGTCCCCTTTGGCTGGTGGTACCCCGACGTCAATTCTGCCTGCGAGCGATCGAGGGTCATGCGGGCGATGGCCATCGACGGAATCGGTGCCAGCAGGTGGGGGTAGAGGACATCGAGCAGCGCATGGGTCAGTTCGGGGAAGTCGTCATCGAGCTTGAAACGGGTGCGGGCATTGAGGTACGCAAAGGCCTCGATCATCCGTTCGACGTGCGGATCCTGCGAGCCTTCGTCACCGAGTCGCAGTCGACCGGCGATCTTGGGGTGTTTCTGAGCAAACTCGGCCCCGAGCGTCCGAATGAACGCCAGTTCGCGCTGGTAATAGGGCAGCAGTTCCTCGCTCATCGATTTCCGCCCGTCACTTCGAAGTCGCCGGTTGACGTTTTCAGGGTGGTGTCGAAGACGACCGGCTCGACGACCGGGTCGGCGTGCAGCATGGCATCGATGCGGAATCGCAGGGTTCGATCGAGCGAGTCCGCATTGGTGATCAGTTCGACTCGGACCTGGGCGAATCTCGGCTCGAATCGCTTGATGACCGCCTCGAGGATCACCCTGAGTTCTTCCTGGGCATTGGCGCCGGCAAAGCGGATGCCTGTGAAATCGGGGATGCCATAATTGACGAGCGACATTTCGAGCTGGTCGAGTTCGGGCGGCCAGGAGACACACCGCCATCGCGTATTGAGCAGGTTCTCCAGGTCACGCCGCACGCTCAGCTTCATCTCGCGCAGCACCTGGTGCCGCTGCTTGGTGGCTTCTCGCTGGTTTCCCGGCTCGTCATCGAGCAGACGGTCCAGCAGCGAGGGCGTGAGCTGTTTGTCTCGGTCAATCGGTGGCATCTTGGGTGGTGAATGTCAGGTTGTGAATCTGGAGCACGGGGAGGTCGTTTTCGCCGACGAGCAGCACGCGTTGTCCGATGCCGCGGACCGGACCACCATCGGTCTCGAGCCACTCGGTCGCCAGTCCCAGCCGCAGCCGGTCGTTGTCGTGTGCATGGCTTCCGGAGTACATCACCGGCAGGTAGACGTCTCCATCGGGACCACCCTGGACCACCATGTGGGCTGGCTGCCACAGCAGGTCGAGTGATCTCTCGGGCTTCTTGAACTCGATGACCTCGATGCGGTCCATCGGCACCCAGTAGTACTTTCCGTCGCTGGTCAGAGTTTCCAGGAATCCGGCGGTGAGGTCATCGAGGTCTCTGAGGTCTTCGAAGTCTTCGCCGTTGCAGGTCCCGCTGAGGCGGGGTCGCAGTTCCTCGGCCTGTCCGAGCAGATCAGCTGCTTCGGCGTGCTTTTCTTCACGCAGGCAGATGAGTGCTTCGAGGTGGAGTTTCATGTGCGGCGAGGGATCCTGCAGCAGTTCGGGGACCCGTCCTTCGTGGAAGCACTGCTGCCTGGCCTGTTCGCCGCGAATGAGATGTCGAACCAGGGCGGCTCCCACGGTGGCCATCGGATCCTGTTGTCCGATGGCGTCGAGGTGGCTGTCGGCTCGCTCGAGTTCTCCGGTGAAGCACAGCAGTTGAGCCATCAGGCTGCGGGCCGACGTGTCGGTCGGATCCGCCTTGACGGCCTCGGTCGCACCGTTGATCGCCTCGGTCAGGTCGCCGGCCTGAAAATGTTCTGCCGGTGTCATATCAGTTTCTTTCTGCGAGACGTGTGGAATGGGGTGGCTCGTCGGGCAAGCTCGCGGCCCGGCGGGCTGGGTGAATCTAGGAATGTGCTGCTGTTGCCAATTCGGTTTTCAGTCGGACTGCCGCGGTGAGGTCGTCGAGTTCATAATGGGGCCACAGGTGGGCGACGCATTCGAATTTCCCGGGCTGTCCGGGCAGTTCACGGACCGAGACGTTGGCCTCTCGAAGCGGGAACCGCGATTTGACTTCAGCCGTGGCCTCCTGATCGACCGTGACGTACTTTACCAGCCACTGCTCAAGGAGTCGCTCAACGTCGTCCGCCTCGATGGCCATTCCCAGTTTTTCTCGAACGAGCACTTTCAGGTAGTGAGCGAACCGCGAGACGCACAGTGTGTACTGCAGCATGCCGGCCATGCGGGCGTTGACGGTGGCGGCTTCCCGGTCGTAGGTCTTGGGCTTTTGGACCGAACCATTGCTGTAGTACGCCGAGTACTCGGTGTCCTTGCAATGGCACAGGGGAATGAACCCCAGTTCGTTGAGTGACTTTTCGAGTTCGTCGGTGACGACCACGTCAGTTGAGGACTTGACGATCAGGTCTCTCTTGTCGGTCGAAAACGAATGGGCCGGAAGATCGCTGACCAAGCCGCCTCCCGCCGTGCCCCTCTGCACCCCGCGGATATCGGCCAGCCAGCCGGAATCGGCGAACGAGCGGATCAGCACGCCGGCGAACGCGTAGGCCGCATTGCCCCACAGGTAGCGGCTGCGATCCTCACCACCGACGTCTTCCTGGAAGCGGAAGCCATCGACACGAGGTCGTCCGTTGTCGGCCAACTGGAGATCCTCGTACGGCACTCTCCAGAGCACCCGGGGCATGGTCAGGCCGACGAAGCGAGAATCTTCATCCTGTTCGCGGAAGCGTTTCCAGTGAATGAACTCCTTCTGCTCGAAGATTCGCGGGAGATTGATCGGTCGTTCGAGTCCTTCGAATTCGTCCAGGCCGAACATGTTCGGATGCGCCGCGGCGATGAAGGGAGCAAAGGCGGCAGCTGCCGATTGAGCAATGCCTCCCAGCGTTGCCATGTCCTCCACCGACGGCCCGACTTCGTAGTCGCCGATCAGCACCCCGAACGGTTCACCTCCCGCAATGCCGAACTCTCCGCTGTAGACCTTGCGAAACAACTCGCTGCGATCGAATTCGGTCGCCTTCCGCTGGTCGTTGGCCAGGTCCTTCCACGACGCGCTGAGCATGCGGACCTTGACGTTGCGATCGTCCTCGAGTTGGCTCACCACGTACCGCACTCCCCGCCAGGACGCCTCCAGCTTTTGAAACCGGGGGTGGTGCAGGATGGCGTTGACCTGGTCGGTCACGGTGGAGTCGATCAGCGCGATGGCGCGACCCAGCAGCCGCAGCAGGTCGGATTTCTGTCGAGGGATGTCCGGCCCGAGCCAGGTCGAGAGCGCATCGGCCCACGACCCGCCCTGCAGGAACCGGCCGAGTCGCTGGCCGGGTTCCGGTTGGGTGTCGGCGGAAGCTTCCCGGGGGGGGGACTGCGGCTCCCTGGCCGAGGCGGCGGTTGCGGCGATGACCAGGTCGATCAACCGGGCGGCCGCGTCGACCGACCCTGCTGACTGACCGGGCGGAGCGACCCCGCTAGACGCATCTCCTGGAGGTACCGATCCGGAATCTCCGGATGGGTCAGACGCAAATCCCGCACTCATCGGGGATTACCCACCCATTTTCGGAATCCGGGCGACCATCCGCATCGATGCCGTCAGCTCTTCCATCTGCAGCCAGGGCCGCAGGTGTAGCACGGCGTTGTAGGATCCCGGAGCCCCAGGGATCTCCTTGACCTCCACCTTCGCCTCACGCAACGGATAGCGTGCCCGCTGCTCGGGAGCCGGATTCGTGTCGGCCGAGACAAAGTTGTGGATCCACCGATCGAGGAACGCCTGGCAGTCCTCGGCCTCCATGAACGACCCGATCTTGTCGCGGCCGATCACCTTCACGAAGTGGGTGAAGCGTGAGGTGGCCATGATGTAGGGTAGTCGAGCCGAGATCGCTGCATTCGCTGTCGCCTCCGGGCGATCGTATTTCTTCGGCTTCTGAACCGACTGTGCACCGAAGAACACAGCGTAATCGGTGTTCTTGTAGTGGCACAGCGGCAGGAAACCGAGGTCACTGAGTTCCTTCTCGCGGCGATCGGTGATCGCCAGTTCGGTGGGACACTTCAGATCGGTGTCGCCGTCGTCAGACTGGAAGATGTGAGCCGGCAGACCCTCGACCTTGCCTCCCCCTTCGGCTCCGCGGATCGCCGTGCAGAAACCGGTCTGAGCAAATGAATCGGTCAGCCGTGTTCCGAGCACGTAGGAGGCGTTCATCCAGCAGTACTCTTCGTGGTTGACGCTCTTGGCCGAACCGTCGGGATTGAGCGACACTTCTTCGTAGTCAAATTCCTCGACCGGCTTGGTGTTGGCTCCGTAGGGCAGCCGTGCCAGGACCCGGGGCATGGCCAGGGTCACGAAGCGAGCATCTTCGGACTCGCGGAATGACTTCCACGTGGCGTACTCGGGGGTGTCGAAGATCTTGGCCAGGTCGCGAGGCTGTGCGAGTTCGGTGTAGGTGTCCAGACCGAAGAGTTTCGGCGAGGCTGCCGAAAGAAACGGGCAGAACGCAGCCGCCGCCACGTTGGACATTTTGCTCAGAAGCTCGATGTCCTCGGGGTGATTCTCGAACTCGTAGTCACCAATCAGTGCCCCGTAGGGTTCACCACCGGGGGTGCCGAATTCGTTTTCGTACAGTTTTTTGAAGACCTGGCTCTGGTCGAATTCCACCGCCTTGTCGACGTCCTTGAACAGCTCCTTCTTCGAGACATTCAGCAGTCGAATCTTGAGACCGGTGCCGGTCTCGCTCTCCATCACGAGGTGATTCAGTCCGCGCCAGGTGCCCTCGAGCTTCTGGAACGCCTCGGAGTGCATGATCGCTGCCAGTTGTTGTGAAACGGTGGCATCGATCCTGGTGATGGCCTGGTTGATGGTCCGGGTGACGTCCTTGTCGAACGTGACGGTTCCGGCCAACGCTTCGCGAGTGACCACTTCCAGCAGTTCCTTGGCGTGGTCGGGAGTGGCGGACTTGGTTTTGGCGATCGCCTGGTCGAGCAGGCTGGCCTCTTGTGATTCGGTTTCGCCTGCCCCTTGCTGGGCTTGTTGTTCGTCACCGGTACTCATCAGTCATCTCCCTCGCCGCTGTCGGCATCATCATCGGTAGCCGCGTCAGCCTCGACGCCCAGGTCTCCGGCGACCTGTTCGAGGTTTTCGGTGTTCTCGAGGATCTGTTGCAGGACCTCTTCGTAGTCGGGTGAGAGGTCGACCTTGGTGAGCAGTTCCTTGAGCTTGTCTCGGGTCTCGAGCAGCTTGCTCAACGGCTCGACCTGGCCGGCCACCTTGGCCGGTTCGAAGTCTTCCATCGACTTGAATTCCAAGGCGACAGGTATCTCGCTGCCGTCATCCTTCAGGGTGTTTTCGACTCGGAGGTTGAGTCCGGGGGTCATTCGCTGCATGACTTCGTCGAAGTTGTCACGGTCGACTTGAACGAAGTTCCGATCCCGCATCGGCTTGAGTTCCTGGGTGGGATCTCCGGAGAAATCGCCCAGCACTCCCACCACGAACGGAAGTTCCTTAGTTTCAACGGCACCTTCGGTTTCCACGTCGTAGGTGATGTGGACCCGTGGTTTTCGCACCCGCTTCAGTTTTTCGTGGACACTTTCGGCCATTTCTGCCGTTTCCTGTAGAGATCGTGTATTGAAGTGTTTGCTGAAAGGCCCTGCGGATC
>CAUZJR010000154.1:0-11005 GCA_963580005.1 Planctomycetota bacterium | reverse complement strand
GGGGAGTCTTTGCCTGCGTGTATGCCACGGTGCGACTTGTGAGAAACTCCAGGCAAATGGCCGCCTCGGCCGTCGTCACGTCTCGCGAGAGCACCTGCCGAAACGCTCGCTCGACGAAGACACTCGCCGCAACCGGTGTCCCCGGCTTCTTGGCCGCCTCATCGACGGTCAGCTTCCGAGCCAGCCGGCGAGAGTGGACCAGTGAGATCTCGCTGTTGAACAAGGCCAGGGCCTGGTGCGGCACGATGCTGACATGCCGCTGGTAACACTCGGCCGGATCCGCCGCGTCGAACAGCTTCAGGAAGTCCATCTGGTCTTCGGGCGACTGGTGGAAGTAAATGCTGCGTCGTGGCACCTTGAGTCCGTCGCCCGAGGCGATGTCGGGTCCGCCGAGTGTCGGATCGAGTCCGCCGGAAACGCTCAGGATGCTGTCCCTCACCGTCTCGGCGTCCATTCGCCGTGCCGGCATTCTCCAGACCAGGATGTTGTCGGGATCGGTCGCGAGAGGTTTTTCGAGGCGTGAGGACGCGCTGCGGTAGGCTCGGGAGGTGACAATCAGGCGGTGCAGGTGCTTCATCGACCACGGTCGTGACGCCGGAGTCCCCCGGGTCCAGCCCAGCACCGTGTCATCCCTGGCCGGGACCATCGATGGCTCGACCAGTTCCGAGGCCAGCCAGTCGAGCAATTCCGGGTGACTCGGCGTCTCGCCACTGAGCCCGAATTCGAACACGCTGGTCACCAGCGCCCGGCCGAAGTGCCGCAACCAGATGTGATTGACCGCCACGCGGGCCGTCAGCGGATTCCGCGAATCGGCGACCCAGCGGGCCAGAGCCAGCCGCCGACCCGACGACGAGCCGTATTGCCCCTGCAGGCCGCTGTAGGCCGGAGTCGAGGGCTTTTCGAGCGTTTCCAGCGAGGTGGTCAGCAACTTGGATTTCGCCTTCACCGAGTTCTCGGCGTCGGTTACCGCCTTGGCCAGCTGTTGCAGCATCGTCGCTTTCGCATCGGCTGCGACACCCGAGGGCAGCCCCCGTTTCCGGCGACCCTCTGCGACCACCAGCGACTGTTCGGCCAGGAACTTCGCCTCGCGGGCCTTCGCCACCGCCAGGTCACGCTGGGCCAACTGGGCCACGATCGCCAGGGGTGCGACCTTCTTCTTGTGTGCGGCCACTCCCTCGACATCCTCTCGCAACGGCACGTCATGCAACCGGGCCCGGTCAGCCGCCAGGGTGCCCTGGAACGACGCCAGCTCCCCTCGCTGAGTCGTCCGCCGCAGCCGCGCCTGTTCGTGGATGACATCGAAGAAGGCCGGGTGCGACGGGTGTGCCGCATTCAACTCGGCGGTGGGCGAGAACAGCTTGATCGAATCAGCCGGGGCCATCGCCAGGTTGCCCGGCAGCAGGTCCAGCTGCAGCAGCCGGAATTCGGCCGATGCGTCATTGGTCCACAACCGGACACCGCCGGGTTCACGAACCGGCAGCTTGTGTGCCGCCAACAGGACGTCATCGACGTAGACGTTGATCAACTGGCCCCGCACATGGATTCGCAGGGCAAACTCGCGACCCAGCGGTACGTCGAAGGCGCGGAACAGCGGGTCCGAATAATGCCGCTCGCCATCGAATTCGCTGAAGAAGCCCAACCCCGAATGGTCCTGCGAGGCCTTCAGATACACGCCCTCGTTGCGTCCACCCTTTTTGTGACGGTCAAATGTGATGCCCGCTTCCCTGGTGGACTCGCCGCCGGTGATCTTGAGTACCGCGTGCAGAGTGAACTCCAGCGGCGACCCGCCCGGTGGGGTGAATTCGACCCAGCCCTCGACATCCTCACCAACCTGTCGCTGTACCAGGCCGCCAGCGGGCAACTCGGACCAGTCGCCGGCACCGGTCCGCCACGCCGGATTCCGCTTCGGAGCAAACGTGTCACGCAGCCTGGTGCCCCGGACGGGTTTCTCGGGAGGCACACCCGGTGCCTTGAGACGCTTCTGGAAATCGGCCTTCAGTGCCAAGGCCGTCGCCATCGCCTTCTCGGCAGCGGCGATGTTGTGGTTGAGCCGCGACAGGGTCTGCTGGGCAACGGCCGGACGCAGGTGAGGCACCCGGGCCTCAGGGGGCAGGCCGACTGAACTCGGTTCGACCCAGCCGCCGATCACCTGGGGAATCCCCGGGACGATCTTGCGAGTGGTGTCGGGTGTCTTGTCGTTGCCGCGGATGTAGAACTTGGTCGCCGCGTTCTGATTGCGATCGAAGATCCTCGCCACACCGGCCAGGTCGACCCCGTCGGGACCCCCGCCGCCACTGTCGATCGCCACCTGCACCGGCTCGAAGATGTTGCGGTATCGGTAGTACTCGTCGTGCCAGATCGGATCGTAGGGATGATCGTGACATTGAACACAGGCAATTGTCATTGCCAGGAAGGCCTTGGCGGTGTGTTCGACCGTGTCGCGGATCCACTGCTCGCGGCTGTCGGTGTTGCGGTTGCGGACCAGGAACCCGGTGGCCCGCAACGCACCGATCTCAAACGGCGTCATCTCGTCCCCGGCCAGCATCTCCATCGCCATCCGGTCATAGCCCTTGTCGGCGTTGAGCGACTCCACCACCCAGTCTCTGTAGTGCCACATGTTCTTCTGGCTGAACCGCACCTCGCTCTGAAACCCGTACCAGTCGCTGTACCGCCACACGTCCAGCCAGTGCCGCCCCCAGCGTTCTCCGTAATGAGGACTCTCGAGCAGGCTATCCACCGCCCGGGCGTAGGCGGCCGCAGAAGGATCCGCCAGCAGGCTCTTCAGTTGTTCCACCGACGGCGGCAGCCCGATCAGGTCCAGGCTCGCCCGCCGCAACAGCACCTCCGGTGACGCCTGCTTCGCGGCAACCACGCCCCCGCGCGAGTGGCCTCGGGCAATGAACGCATCGATCGGGTTGTGACTCCACTTCCCCTGGGCCGCGGGCACCGCTGGGCGTCGCACCTGTTGATACGACCAGTGATTGCGAGGATCCTCGGGCTGTTCGTCCTTGGGTGCGACCGCACCCGCGGCGATCCAGGCGGTCAACGTGGCGATGTTCGCCTCCGAGAGCCCCATGCCCTCAGGCGGCATCCGCGTCTCCTTCTCGGCCGTCACCCGCTTCAGCAGCATGCTGGCCGCGGCCTGGCCCGGGACCAGTGCGGCACCGTTCTCACCACCGGTTGCCGCCAGGGCTCGAGTATCCAGCCGCAACTCCGCCTCGCTCTTCAGCGGACCGTGGCAACGGACGCAGTGCGTCTTGAAAATCGGCTTGACGTCGCGGAGGTAATCGACATCGTCGGCCGCAGAGATCGACGTCGTGGACGCCAGCACCAGGAGCCTCAGCACAGCACGGCTGATCGCATCCCAGCTCACTCGCATCAAAACGCCTCTTGATGATCCCGCGGCAAACTCACCCAGCCTCGCTCGCCCATGCCTTCGGGCACGACCGGGTCACCACAGTCTACCTCCCGCGATCCGCCGGCCGAAACGCCACTAGACCTCGGGCAGTGGCACGTGCTGATCGACGATGTACTGCGGGCGTCCCGAGAGATCCGGCAGTGTCATCGTCGAGGGATCCAAGCCGAGGTTGCGGTACAGCGTGGCAAACACCTCGCCGAAATGCACCGGCCGGTCCTTGGGCACAGCCCCATTGCGATCGGTGGAACCGATGACCTGGCCAGTCTGCATCCCTCCACCGGCAATCAAGCCCCCACCGACCTGGGGCCAGTGGTCTCGACCGGCCGTCTTGTTGATCGTCGGTGTTCGGCCAAACTCGCCCCAGGCCACCACCGAGACGTCGTCACCCAGCCCGCGTTCGTACAGGTCGGCGATCAGGGTCGCCAACGAGCGATCAAAGATCGGCAGGTGCGTGTCGCGGGCCGTGTTGTGGTTGTTGCTGTGGAAGTCCCATCGCCCAAAGTTCAGCGTCACCACCCGGGCACCGGCTTCGACCAGGCGGCGGGCCATCAGGAAGTGATCGGGGTTCCGCGGAGCCCCGTCACCGTAGTTCTTCGGACTCCCCTTCCCGTAACGCTCGCGGACCTTGGGGTCTTCTTTCGAGAGGTCCAGGGCGTCGGCCAGGCGGCTGGAGGTCAGGATGTCCAGTGCCTGGCGATTCAGGTCGTCGAGACTCGAAAGCGACCTGTCGGAGGAGTGACTGCGACGGAAGGCATCCAGCGCGCCGAGCAACTGTTTGCGGTTGCCGAGACGTCCCAGCGTGATGCCGGCGTTGAGTTTCATGTTGGCCCGCGATGGGCCCGAGGGGCGGAAGGCACCGTGGCTGATGCCCAGGAAGCCCGGGTGGCCGGGTGACCCATAGGGAGGATGACCGGTGTTGGGAGAGAGACCGATGAAGGGGGGCATCGAGACGTTGGTCGACCCCTGCAGCCTCGACGCCACCGCACCCATCGACGGCCAGTTGCCCGTCGGCTGGTTGACGAAGCTGTGACCGGTGTAGCAGATGAACGAATCGTGTGATCCGTTGGGCGAACCGTAGACACTGCGCAACGGAATGCACTTGTCCATCACGCCGGCCAGCATCGGCATGTGCTCGCAGATCTGGATCCCCGGCACCTTGGTGTCGATCGGCCGGAACGGACCGCGAATGTTGCTGGGGGCCTTCATCTTCAGGTCGTACATGTCCTGGTGCGGAGGTGCACCACACATGTAGATCATGATCACGGCCTTGTGAGACCCACTGATCCCGGCCGCTTTTTCGGCCGCCAGAAGCTGAGGCAAGGACAGCCCGCCCAGGCCCAGGGCGCCTATTTTCAACGCATCGCGACGGGTCACTCCGTCACACAGGCGGCTACCGGTTCCGTTGATCGTCAGCATCAGCGTGCTCCGATTGTCACTCAACTCACTCCCCACGCGACCCCTTTGTACTTCATCGGCAGACCACCAACCACCCCGGCCTTTTTTTCGTACACCGTTGGGAATCGATCACGGCAATCGCGACACCTGGCGCACCGCGACGTTGTCCATCTCCAGCACGTTGTTCTCAGCCGACTTGTGCTTGTAGGTCCCCATCCGCAGGAACCAGGTGGTACCCCGGGCCCTGGCGTCGAAATAGGGCAACGGCCGACGGTTCAGCGGCACCCAGTCGCCACCGTCCCGGCGGACAGAGGCCTCGATCGTCCGCGCGACGGTGTTGATCACCAGGCGAAGACCAAACCACCGCCCGGTACCCACCACATCGCCCAGCCCGTGCTGCGCGTCGCCATAGTTCTGCCGGTCATCGGGCACCGCAACCGCCACCAGGTCCTTGCGACCCGACCACGCATGCACGACCGCGATCGAGCGACCCTGGTCATCATCGATCGCCAGCGTGGGCTGATTGATCAGTGACCCACGGCGAAAGTCGACCTCGACGGAGACCACGCCCCGGACCACGCTGACCGAGTGCATCGGCAACACGTCGCTGGGACACGTCGAGTTGACGTCGCAGACGACTCGTCGACCCGCACCGCTGCCGGCAACCCTCAGCGATCGGTCCCAGCCCCGCTTGGCGTAGCGAGTATTCTCGTACCAGCCGTCTCGACCCACGAGCACTGCCGGTTCGCCCGGCTTCCCAAAGGCCGACCCACTGAAGTCGCAATTCCAGACCAGGCCACCCAGGTCATTCTTGCCGTTGAATGTGATCAGCCCGAATCTCGCCGGGTCACCGAACCCCGCAGGGCTGGGGGACCAGGCCGAAAACGGAGGCCGGTCCGCCTCGGTGAACCGGTTGCGGCACAGATTGAAGCGCCAGGTCGATCCCGGCCGAGGTGGCTGGCCACCCAGCCGCGACAGCGGCACCGCCGCCCGCAACTCCCACGACGTCTTCCCCACAGACGTCCGCACCTCGATGCCCGAATCCCAACCGATGTTGGCCGTCGCTCCGATCGCACCAGGAGTCTCACGCGCGTCGTACACCACGCCGCGACTGGTGATGCAGAACCGGTAGTACGTCGTCCCCAGCCCAACCGGATCGAAGTACAACTCGATCGAATCGTCGCTGAATCCTCCCACGTCCCGGTCGCGGGTCACCGCCTTGATCGACGACACCAGTGGCTCGTCGCAGCGGGCTCGGATGTAGAGCCGCGAGTCGTCCCAGGCCAGTTGGAACGCTGTCTTCTGTGGCACCGGTGCGCTGGAAAGCGTCCGGGTGATCTGTTGCCAGGGTGCCCTCGCCCAGGTGGCATCGGCGTGCCAGGTCTGCTGCGAGACTTTGCCCGCAACGCGTGCTACGGCCGAGGTGGCCATCGGAGCCGCTTCGGCAATCGATGAGGCCTCGTAACGAGCCCGGCTCTTGAGCATGTGCTGCAGGATGCCCTCCTCAACCAGGTCGACGCGACGCCGAAAGAGGCTCCCCTCATCGGTCCCCCGGCTCGCCTCGGCCATCACCTCGGTCAACCCGCCCAGGAATTCCCGGGTGCCCATCCGATTCCACCACGTCCTCGAATCCTGGCCGGTCCCGAATTTCATCCAGCGGCTCTCGATCGCCGAGTAGAACTGCTTCATCGGCGCAGCGGCCGGGCCAAAAAACGTCCGGTAGTACTCGTCGAGCGCCGAGTCGATATCGAGCCGCGTGTCGTCGTAGAGCTTCATCCTCCAGTAGAGATTCATGAAATCGAGCACCGGGCTGACCTGCGCCACCCCACCATTGGCCTTTGTCCCGTTGTGGGTCTGCAGGTAGAGGAACTGCAATCGCCCGCCCTGGAAGCCGGCGATCTTCCGCATCCCCTGAACATCAGCGGCGTGGACATGCGGCACCAGGCACGGAAACGCCCACTCATTGATGTGGGGCTTCAGCAGGTATTCCCAGGTCGTGAAGAATCGGACCTGGTTCTTGCCGACAAACTCCGCGATCCGGCGATGGTCGCGGAGTCGTGCGGCGGGTCGACCGTAGTAGGTATAGAACTTGCAGAACTCGACGGCGACGTTCGGCTCGAGAACCAGGCCCGCCGGCGGCGCCGTGTAATTGAAATACGCACAGCACGCGATCCTCGCATCGGGATGCGTCTTTTTCACTTCGCGAGCCACCTCGTTGACGAACCCCCACACGTAATGGCTGGCGTTCCCCGCGGGTCCCACACCCTCTCGATACAGGCGCCGACAATCGACACAGCCGCACATGTTGGTGTTGTCGTTGGGCATCACCGAAAAGAACCGCCCCGCCGCGGCTCGGTACGCTCCGGGAAACGGCTCGGGACGACCCGAGAAATAGTCCCGCGCGATCGAGACCACCTGCTCGCGAAACCCTGGCGACGAGAGGCATGGCTGCACCTGGCTTTGATAATTCAGCTGCTTCATCCTCGCCAGGCTCTTGCTGCTGAACCACTCGGGATGCGACTCCCCCAGGGCATCCCCGTAGTACGAAAACGAGTGGTTGGCGTTGTGCACCAGGCCGCCCCAGAACCGGTTGCGGACCCAGTACAGCAGGCTGGTCCGTGCATTGACCCACGACGACTGGAACGCCTGCGGCTTGTCCCACTCGGTAAACACCAACCGCTCGGTGTTGACGAACAGAGGGTAGACGGCCCGAACCGGCAGGTCGGGATGCCTGCGGATCGCCAGCTTGCCGACCACGATGTCGCGGGCCCCAGGCACCACCTCGCCCAGCTTGGCATTGGGCAGATACCATTTCACGCCCAGCTGGTTTTCCAGAAACGAGTGGACGGCGTAGCAGGTGCCGATCGGCTGCGAGACGGCCTGGTAGATGCTGCTGTAGGAGTCGTAGCTGAGCGTGTCGGATCCTGGTCCATCGTGGCCGCACAGAAGCAGCCCGTCGGGATGTGTCCGCACAACGTATTCCTGGGGAGCCAACTCCTTCTGGGTGACCCCCAGTCTCTTGGCCCGACGGCTGTGTCCCACCAGCACCACCGTGCCCGAGACCAGTTTCGTTTCCGATTCCGATTCACGCACGATCGGCAACCGGGCTCCCGAGATCCTGGCCAGGTAGTGCTGCAGTTCGAACGCTGCCAGTTGTGCCGAGGAGGCAGGACGGTGGCCCAGCACGATGGTGGCGCGAGGCTGGCCGTCCTTCACCAGCACCACCTCGCCGATCGCCAACTCGCCTCCTGAACTGAGGCTCGTCAACAGCAGGACCCCGATCAGCCAGCCACTTCGTCGCCCAACACCATCCACGCTCATCACTGGCTCCTCGCTCACGAAGATCTCCTGAGCCATCCTCGGTTTTGGACCGCTCGACAACAACCTCAGCGTGCTACACTGGCCAGCGACCGATGCCCCGGCTCGCCGAGCGTCCCGATGTTCTCGTTATTCGATTCTCCCGTCCGCCGGTCGCGACAATTGTGTGACGGGATCGCGCGTCGCGAGTTGTTGACCGTCGGAGGCCTGTCGCTGGTGGGGCTGGGCCTCTCAGATCTCCTGCGACAGCCCTCACACGCCGCAGCGGCACAGCGACGCGGTCAAAGCGGATTCGGAGCCGCCGACTCGGTCGTGCTGATCTACCTGCAGGGGTCACCCAGCCACATCGACCTGTGGGACCCCAAGCCCGGGGCACCCGCGGAGATCCGCGGTGAATTCCAGCCGATCGCCACTCGATCTCGTGGCCTGTTCCTGGGCGAAGTCCTGCCCCGGCTGGCCTCGGTGAGCCAGCACTACTCGGTGGTCCGCTCGATCGGTGTCGACCCCAAGGGTCTAAGGAATCATGGGGCGGCGATCTACATGCTGATGACCGGCCACAGCCCGACCAATTTCTCATCCACGGGACTCGCCATCCCGCCCTCGCGCGAGGACCTGCCGTCGGTCGGAGCCAACGTCGGCCGCTACCGCCGTGCCGACCGAGGCCGCTTCGGCTACGTCGCCGTCGGGGCTCCGGTCATGGAAGGCAAGGTGACCGGGGTCGGCCAGGCGGCCGGACTGCTCGGAGCCGCCTATGACCCCTACACGATGTATGACGATGCCACCCAGCCGATCCAGCCCCTGGGATTCACTCTGCCCAATGACATCACGCTGGATCGGATCAGCCGACGCATCGATCTGAGAGCCCTCATCGACCAACACCGCAGCCAACACCGCAGCCAACACCGCAGCACCCCCGACCAGTTTCCCTCCATCGCGCACACCAGTTTCGACCAGTACTACGACCAGGCCCTGTCGTTGATCCAGACCCGCCGGGCGGCCGAGGCGTTTCGGATGGACCTCGAGTCGACCGCGACTCGCCAGCGGTACGGCATGACGCGATTCGGGCAGTCGCTGTTGCTGGCCCGGCGATTGATCGAAGCCGAGACGCGATTTGTCCAGGTCACCTGGCCGGCCGGCTCCGACACCGAACCGGCCGCAGGCCCCGATGGGTCCTGGGACACTCACCGCAACAACTTCCCGATGCTGCGTGACCACCGCTGCCCGGTATTCGACCAGTCACTCTCGGCCTTCATCACCGACATGGCCCGCCGCGGACTGCTCGAGCGGACGCTGGTCATCGCCGTCGGAGAATTCGGCCGCTCGCCGCAGATCGGTTCACCCACGACCAACAACGTGGGACCCGGCGGACGAGACCACTGGCCGGAATGCTACAGTTTCCTGGTCGCCGGAGGCGGCACCCAACCCGGGCAGGTCTTCGGACAGTCCGACCGCCACGGAGCCTGGCCCAAGACCGACCCGGTCCACCCCTACGACCTGGTCAGCACCATCTACCACGCCATGGGCATCGATCCGGGCACCGAGTACCACGACTCGCTGAATCGGCCCCGGCGGCTGACCGAATCCGGACAGCCCATCCTCGGGCTGTTCTAGCAAACCGCCCAAGGCCCCAAAACGTAGCGTCCACGCGGCCAGCCGTTCTCTCTATGACGGTCCCGCACTTCGCGACACGTTCGACTCACCAACGGGACCGGAATCGAACCGGCATCAAACCGGAGCGAGAGTCTCGAGGGCGAGAAAATTGTCATCGCTGGCAATGTGTCAATCGCGAAGCCCGGGGAAGAGGACTCCCCCTTGCCGTTATCCGACGTCGAGGATCACTCGTACGTCTTTCAGCAACAGCATCAGGTGAAATTCGTCCAGTGGTGACGACTCAAAGCCGTACCCGCCGATAGAAGGCCCGAGCCGCTTCATCCTTCGCGTGCACGATGATCGCTCTCAGCCCGGCAATCTCAGCAGCTTGCAGGGTCCGCAAAACGGCATCCTTGAGCAGACCGCGTCCCAGCCCTCGACCCCGTTCGCGCTCGTCAACTCCCAGACGTGCCAACAGCATGACCGGAATCGAATGACGGGCCGCACAATGGCACTCTCACAAGACTCACGAGTATCTGGCCGGTCACCCAAACGCGGGCACCGTGCCGTCCTGGTCCGATCCCAGCCCCGATCCCAGCCCCGATCCCAGCCCCGATCCCAGCCCCGATCCCAGCCCCGATCCCAGCCCCGATCCCAGCCCCGATCCGAGCCCCGATCCGAGCATGGCTTTGCCGACGCCCCATCCCGTGTTCTACTCTGGAGTCGTCGCCGATCCGCCTGCAGACAGGGACCATCCCAATGAACCCCATGACCAACCTCTGCCAGGCCCAACGATTTACCCGCCTCGCCTTCTGCGTTTTCCTGGGAATCACACTTCTGGCGGGCACGTCGATTGCCTCCGCTGCCGACGCACCATTTCCGGGCAAGAAGACCAACTGGAACGGCTTCGATCGTTACGATTTCCCCTTGAAGGACATCCAGCATGGCGACATCGCCTGCCGGGTCGTCATCCCTGCCCAGGTCGCCCAGGGACGCCCCTGGATCTGGCGAGCACGGTTTTGGGCTCATGAACCTCAAACCGACATCGCGCTGCTGAAGAAGGGTTTTCACCTGGTCTACTGCGACGTGGCCAATCTCTGGGGCAATGCCCGGGCCATCGCCCGCTGGGATATCTGCTACCGGTTCCTGACCACCAAGCACGGCTTCTCGAAACGACCGGCGCTGGAAGGAATGAGTCGCGGTGGATTGATGATCTACCACTGGGCCATAAAACACCCCAGGCAGGTCTCGTGCATCTACGGCGACGCCCCGGCGATGGGCATC
>CAUZJR010000153.1:0-11025 GCA_963580005.1 Planctomycetota bacterium | reverse complement strand
GGTCGAAACTGATGGCCGAACACGCCACCAGCGGCATCCAGTTCGCCGGTCGGGTCAGCCAGCTGATCACCGCCTCGACCGGCTTCGACGACTGGGAATGGGGCGTGACACTGTGGGGACGGGCTCCTGAGCACATCAAGGAGATCGTCTACACGATGCGGTTCGATGAGGCCTCGGCCCGGTTTGCAGAATTTGGACCCTTCTACATCGGCTACATCAAGACGGCAACTGAGGCGATCGAGCACCTCAGGCTGTAGCCCGCTCGCTGCGGCTGACTGTTCGCGGCCTAGAACCGGTAGGCCTTGTTGCCGCGATCGAAGTCGCCGCCGGCTACCTCGCTCTGGAACTTGATGTCCCGGTAGGTGTAGAACTCGACCAGGGTCGACTCGTCGGTCACCTCGCCCGCGAATCCCTCGGCCGGCCAACCAAAGTTGCGGACCATCACCGGCACGCCCAGTTCGCGGTCGATCAGCATCTCCGACTTGCGGTACCGCTGTGATGCGGACCGGTCGGCGTACTCGACCACGAACGCGTAGCACGGCCGAGAATCAAACTCGTGGTTCTCGACCAGCTGGCACTTCACGCCCGAACTCTTGCCCATGTCGCCGCGACGGATCGCCAGCGATTCGCGAACCAGCTCCAGCAAGCCCGCCTTGGTGATCGGGTACCGAGACTCCTTCATCGCCAGCTTGCCGCTGGGGTCGAGCTTCAAGGCCGGCAATCGCTTCTTCCAACCACCCAGCTTGACCAGCATCCGACCCTTGTTCTCGCCGTTGACATACAACAACTGCCGCCCCTTGTGACCGGTCGTCCACTTCATGTAGACCGAAAACGGCTCGTGGCGGATCTTGACCTGCATCACCTGCTCGTCGGTCAACTCCTCGGCCACGATCTCCTGCTTG
Source organism: Planctomycetota bacterium (assembly GCA_963580005.1). Taxonomy (GTDB): domain Bacteria; phylum Planctomycetota; class Planctomycetia; order Planctomycetales; family Planctomycetaceae; genus UBA8437. The sequence continues at coordinate 10,123 of CAUZJR010000153.1, read as the reverse complement.
CTGAACGTCGCTGTGTAGCCCGGCATCGACTTCAAAACCGCTTCGGCCTTCTCGAGCATCAACACCTGCATCAGCAACGCCATCCGCGACGAAGGTCCGCCAACCGAACCACTCGAGTCGCCTTCGCCCAACTCCGAGTCGTCACCCAACTCGGCATCTTCAACCAGCCCGACGTCCTCACCAAGTTCGGCACCGAAGTCCAGCGAGACCGTTGGCACCGACTGGTCGGTGTCAATCAGGTCGGCGTCGGCAGAGGCCGGACCGAAGCTGGCCGAGATGAATGCGAAGGAGACGACGGCGATCGACGCGGCCAGCACGTTGGGAAACTGCGATACCGTGACCCGATACGCCCAACGCACCGGACCGAACACCATCCCCAGTGCAAACCGCACCGGCCACAACAGAATGCGGGCCAGAAGTGAGACCAGGCCGATCGAGACCGCAACGGACGTGGAGATCAGCTGCAAGAGCTTGGACATGGGAGCACCTGTGATGTGAATCTTCGGGAGTTGCATTCCTGAAGGTCGACACCACCTGAGGATCGGTCCCAGTCCCAGCACCACCGTACGAACAATCGCGACAGGGCAACCAACTCGGGCAGCCCGACTGAACCGGGGGCCTCGGAAAGACAACTCGACCACGCAAACCGGACAAGCCACCGCCGGTTACCCAGCTTCACACCGCAGCAGGCAGCCTAGCGAGGCAAGCGGCGGGGGCGAGGGGGCGGAGGCGGCGAGGTCTTCCCAACCGGTGCACTCTTCGGGATCAGCTCGATCAACACCTCCGTGTTGACCGGAGGGATCCGCTCGATGAACGCCTCGTACAACAGGCTGGATCCCTTGTCGCTGCTGACCTGGGCGATGTCGAGAGTCGCCGAGGGAAAATTGGCCACGCAGACCAGGTTCCCGTTCTCGGCCAGGTAAACCTTCTTCCTGGTCTTCATGTCGACAACAAAGCCACTGCCGGCAAACACCCAGTGGGCCTGCATCTGCGTCGGTTGACTCTCGGCGAACAAACGCTTCACCGCCGTGCCAAACACCTTGTCGCCGGTGAGCTTCAGGAACACGTCGCGCTGAGCGGGCTTCATCGTTCCGAACCAGACCAGTTCCTTGTTCTTCTCATCAAAAACCAGCTTGGGCCTCTCCGTGGGCAACACCACCCCCTTGGGCAGCTTGACCAGCGGGGCGCTGAAGTACCGCTGAATAGCCTTGCGGATCCAGCGTTGGGCGCGGACCCGGCGAGGCTTGCCCGCCTTGTCGTTCCACTGCAGGAAGATCTCGATCCGCTGTCCGGTCGGAGGCTTGAAGTCGGGCACCACCTTGCCCGGTGCTACTTCCTTGTAATGACGCACCGGCGTTCCCTGCTTGGCTCCCAGGGCCAGCAGGCCGGCATGGACCACCGCCGCACTGGCATCGAGCGTCAGGATCGACTCGTGCTCCTTGGTCCGCTTCAGGCAGCACAACATCTCCAGCACACGGTCTCGCGCACAGACCTTGGCCTTGAGCAACAACCGCTTGCCGGCCCGGTCGAGCAAAACCGTGCCCTTGGGATTCAGCGCGATCGGTTTGGCCACCGGCTTCTTCGACGGCTTCTTCGACGCGGTCGCTCCACGATCCGGCTCAATCGCAGAAGCCGATTGCAACACCAACACCAGCACCAGCACCAGCACCAGGCTCAGCCCTGCCAGCCAACGACTCATCGCTCGACCTCCTAGCCCGCTTCGCACACGCCCAGTCTACCAACACTTCTGGCACACTCGCCAGAGGGCCGGATCTGCTGCCGGGGTCACCCGCCGTCGGTGGAGACGGCTGACCCCGTTCCCGCGGCAACCTGGTCGAACCAACCCAGCAGATCCTCGACGAACTCATCTCGAGTCGACTCGAACTCCAGCGTATGAGCCGAATCGCTGTACTCGTGCAACCGCTTCTGTTCCGAAACCACTCGCCCGTACAGCTCACGCACCGCCGCGTTGTCGATGATCCGGTCTCCTCCGGCAAGCATCAGCAGCAGCGGACAGCCGATCCCGGCCACCGCGGCATCGACCTGTCGATCGAGGTCCTGGTTGGCCAGCAGGAAGCCCACGGTCACGTCGCGCAGGGTCAGGGGGTCGTTGCGAATGAACCGCTGCCAGTCGGGGTCCCGCGTGAACAGCGACGGATCCTGCAACGGAATCTCAACCAGCTTGTCACGGATCTCCAGCCGCCGCGCCAGACCCAGGCGAAACCGCGCCCACCAGCCGGGGCGGACCCGTGACTTGAGGCCCGGGTACAGCAACGCCACCGCGTCAATCAAATCCGGCCTCCGCGACGCGACCACCGTCGCCAGCTTGCCACCCCAGCTGACCGCCTGCAGCACCACCGGGCTCCCGGGATGCTCAAGGTCGCGGCGGTGTCCCAGCTCGATCAGGAACTGGGTCACGTCGTTGACCAGCCGGTCGCAATGCACCGCATCGCCCCGCGATTGCGAGTTGCGACCCGAACCGCGACGGTCCAGGAAACAGACCTCGAATCCCGACTCTGCCAACCGACGACTCGAATACTCGTACCAGCCCGCGTGACTCTGGATCCCGTGCAACGCCACCACGTACCCGCGATGCTCAACGTCCGCCGTTCGCCATCGCTGCCAAGCCAGGCGGCGAGAGTCCGAGGCAACAAACTCGTGGTGTTCCGGCTCGATCATCGTCACTCAGCCAACCATCTCTTCCAGGACACGAGAGTAGGCCCCGAAATCGCCCTCGCTGAACAGCACGAACCGCACCAGCGACGGGCGGCGATGTGTCTCCAGAAATCGCCGCACCTCGTCCAACGACGCCTCGGCCGCCAGGTCGATCGGGTAACGGTACACGCCGGTGCTGATCGAAGGAAACGCCACGCTCTGCAGATCCCGCTCGACGGTCAACTCAAGACAACTGCGGTAACACCCCCGTAACAACTCCTCCTCATCAGCACCCCCACCCCGCCAGATCGGACCCACCGCGTGAAGGACGTACTGGGCCGGAAGCAGTCCGGCTGACGTCGCAACCGCCGAGCCGGTCGCACACCCCCCGGGGAACTCGCGACCGGTCTCCTCGATCACCGTCGGACCCGCCGCCGCGTGAATCGCTCCGTCCACACCGCCCCCGCCCGACAATTGCTCGTTCGCCGCATTCACGATCGCGTCGACTTCCTGCAACGTGATGTCGCCCTGCACCAACTGCAACGAACAGTCTTCCACCGTGATCAACATCGCAGACGTATCTACTCCCAGTGCCAACCGACGCGGCCACGGGTCGAGGCTCCCTCGATGCCGCTCCTTCAGTATACTCCCCGCCACACCCCACGACCCTCAAGCCCCAAACGTGACCAACCGACCACCCACCACAGTCTCGCTGCTGATCCCCACCCTCGATCGCTCGGGTGCCGAAAAGCAGCTCGTGCAACTCGCCTGCGGCTTACCACGGGGCGAGTTTCGGGTGGAGGTAATTGCGCTGACTCGAGGCGGGCCGCTCGAACAGGAACTCGACCAGCACGGCATCACCCTGACACTCATCGGCAAACGGCACCGGCTCGATCTCCGCGCACTCAGACAACTCAAACGTCACCTCGCCTTCAACCAACCCAACCTGCTGCACACCTGTCTGTTCGCCGCCAACTCCTACGGCCGCCTCGCCCGAACCGCCAGCCCCGCAACCCGCGTCATCGTCTCGGAACGCTGCGTCGACAGCTGGAAGAGCCGCTGGCAACTGTGGCTCGACCGACGACTGATCCCGCGGACCGACTGGTTCCTGGCCAACTCCAACAGCGTCGCCGAGTTCTATCGATCGGTGGGGGTGCCGGGTGAGCGGATCGAGGTGATTGCCAACGGGATCGATGCCGGCGGCCTGCCGCTGGCCGGAACCCATCCCGAGAACCACCAGCGGCGACGGCTGATCCGCGAGGAGTTTGGCCTGCCGCCTGAGACCGTACTGGTGACCTGCGTCGGTCGGCTCGCGGCTCAGAAACGCATCGAAGACCTGGTCTGGGCCATCGAACTGCTCGGACATCAAGCCCCCACGGCGCACCTGCTGATCGTCGGCGATGGGACCGAACGAGACCGATTAAAGCGGTTCGCCGAAGAGATCCGCTGCGAACAGCGGGTCCACTTCGCCGGGCACCGCGACGACGTGCCCGAGATCTGGGCCGCCAGCGACGTGGCCTGGCTGGCCAGCGACTTCGAAGGACAATCCAACAGCCTGATGGAAGCCATGGCCGCCGGACTGCCGGTTCTCGCCAGCAATATCCCCGCCAACGCCGAACTGGTCGTCGATCGGCAGACCGGTCACCTGGTCGAAGTGGGCGATGCCGCCGGATTCGCCAGCCGGACCGCCAGGCTCTTCGAGAACCCGCAACAGGCACGGGAACTGGGACAGGCCGCACGCCAGAGCATGCTCGAGCACCATAGCGTCGAGGCCAACATCGACGCCCACGTACAGCTCTACCACCGACTTGCCCACACCGCCGACCCCGCCCGCCCCGCCTCAGGAGTCGCCTGAGGCCATGTGTGGATTCGCCGGAGCCAGCTGGAATGACCCGCAGTGCGCGATCGACGCCTCGACGCTGGAGGCGATGACACGAGTGCTGACTCACCGCGGCCCCGACCAATCGGGCTCGTGGTTCGATCCGCACGCCGCGCTGGGACACCGACGGCTCTCGATCATCGACCTCGACTCGGGCCGGCAACCCCTGGGAAACGAGGACGGCAGCGTGCAGGTCGTCTTCAACGGAGAAATCTACAATTACCGTGAGCTGCGAGACCAGCTGCAGGGACGCGGACATGTGTTCGCAACCCAGAGCGACACCGAGGTGATCGTGCACCTGTACGAGGAGCACGGTGACGAGTGCCTGGATCATCTGCGAGGCATGTTCGCCCTGGCCATCTGGGACACCCAACAGCGACGGCTGCTGCTGGCCCGCGACCGTTTGGGGCAAAAGCCGTTGATCTACCGCGAAGAGCCCCGCAGGCTGCTGTTCGCCAGCGAACTGAAGGCACTGCTGCAAGTCCCCGGCGCGCCCCGGGAACTCGACCCCGTCTCGCTCGACGAATTCCTCACCTACCAGTACGTCCCGCATCCCCGCACCATGCTGGCCGGATACCGCAAGCTGCCTCCGGCCCACAAGGCGGTCTACCACGAGGGCCGGTTGACCGTCAGCCGGTACTGGCGACCGGGGTACGAGGAACCGATCGAGAACCGTGGTCAAGACGAGTGGCAGGAATCGTTGCGTGAGACGTTGACCGAGGCGGTCCGACTGCGGCTCCGCAGCGACGTGCCACTCGGTGCGTTCCTCTCCGGTGGAGTCGATTCGACGATCATCGCCGGGCTGATGCAGGAACAGAGCAGCACTCCGGTTCACACCTTTTCGATCGGGTTCCCGGTCGAGCAGTTCGATGAACGCCGCTTCGCCCGAGAGGCGGCCGAACACCTCGGGACCATCCACCACGAATCGGTGGTCGAGCCCAGTGCGCTTGAGATTCTGCCGCGGTTGGCCTGGCACTACGACGAACCCTTCGGCGACCCCTCGGCCATCCCCACCATGTACCTCTCGGAAATGACCCGACAGCAGGTCACCGTGGCACTCTCGGGTGACGGCGGCGACGAGCTGTTTGCCGGGTACGACCGGTACCGCGCCGTGAAACTCGCCGCCCGCATCGATCGCATGCCCGGCCCCCTGAGATCCCTCGCCACCTCGTCGGCCTGGAGACTTCTGCCGGCCTCGACCCGGCAGAAGTCGCTGGTGAGACGAGGCAAACGGTTTGCCGAGGCGCTGGGCCATTCGCCCGAGCAGAGGTACCTGCAGTGGGTCGGCATCTTCGACGCACAACGTCGCAGCGATCTGTTTACCGACGACTTCCGCGAAAGACTCGGGTCCGCGGACGCCTCGGAGTTCCTGATGGACGCCTACGCCGAATGCCCCCAGCGGGGATTCGTCACCCGCACCACCTGTGCCGATGTCCTGACCTACCTCCCCTGCGACATCCTCAACAAGGTCGACATCGCCAGCATGGCCTACAGCCTCGAATGCCGCAGCCCGCTGCTGGATCACCACGTGGTCGAGCTGGCCGCCAGGATGCCGATGTCGCTCAAGCGACGAGGACGACGTGGGAAGACGATCCTGGTCGAGACCTTTGCCGACCTGCTGCCCGAGTCGATCCAGTCGAGACCGAAGATGGGGTTCGGCGTGCCGCTGGATCACTGGTTCCGCAACGAGTTGAGACCGTTGCTCGAGGAGGTGTTGCTGGACCCGGTGGCGGTGTCCCGAGGCTACTTCCGGCCCGAGGCGGTGAGGCAGCTCGTCGATGAACACGTCAGCAACCGCTGGGACCACAGTTACCGGCTGTGGTGCCTGGTCTGCCTGGAAGTCTGGCACCGGATGTACCTCGACTCCAACGCACCACCCGACTCTCCCCCCTCGTCGCTCTAAAACGTCGGGGTCTGACGCTGGCGGTGGGGTCTGACGCCGCTGTCGGCGGGCGACAGTCCGCCAGCAGCGGGGCCTGACCCCTTTGGGAGATACCGCAGCCACTTGCCAGAAAGGGGTCAGGCCCCCGCCTGCGAACCGTTTGCATTGGAGCGAACACCAACCGGGGCGGGCGTCAGACCCCAGCCCGTTCTACAACGATTCCAGCTCATCCAGCAGCGACGCAAACGCCGCCTCGGTAAAGGCCTCGTTGATCACATCATCATCGCTGCCGTCAGCGATGATGTCGCTGCCCAGCCCGGTGGACAGCGTATCGATTCCGCCCTGTCCGTTGAGGAAGTCGTCATTGTCGCCACCCAGCAGCAGGTCTCTGCCATTGCCGCCCAGCAGCGTGTCCTTGCCGTCACCACCCAGCAGCGTGTCATCACCGGTACGGGAATTGAGCCGGTCGCTGCCGTCGCCTCCGGCGAGGAGGTCGTTTCCGCTGCCGCCATCGAGAGTGTCATGGCCGTCGTTGCCGAGAATCGAATCGGCGCCGCTCCCACCGCTGGCACGGTCGTGGCCGTGTCCAGCCAGTATTACGTCGTCTCCGGCATTGCCGACCAGGAAGTCGTCGTCGGTACCGCCATCGAGCGTGTCGTCGCCGCCACCACCCAGCAAGGTGTCGCGGCCCGCGTCTCCGTTCAAACGGTCGTTTCCGCCGGAACCGTTGAGTGTATCGTCGCCGGCGGAACCGCTCAGCGTATCGTCGCCGGTGTGACCGGTCAGTTGGTCGTCCCCGTCGCCGCCGTCCAGTTCGTCCCGCCCGTCGTGGCCATCGAGCGTGTCGTCGCCCTCGCCACCGTACAGCTCATCCTCACCATCACCTCCGTCCAGGCTGTCATTGCCGGTGCCGCCGTACACCGTATCGTCGCCGCCCCGGGCGAAGACCACGTCGGCGCCGTCACCACCCATCAGCAAATCGTCCTCGTTGCTGCCGGTGATCGTGTCGTTACCGCTGCCAGCGTCGACCATGAGCCGCACCGCTCCCAGGTCCCGGCCGCCGGCGTCGATCGTATCGTGTCCGCCCTGTCCGTAGACGGTCAGCATCACCGTCTGCACCTGGTCGATGGTGCCGATGGTGACCGTGTCGCGGCCGGCTCCGGCATCGACCTGTACCCAGGAAATCGAGTCCTCGATCGTGATCGTGCCGCTGCCGTCGTTGACCTGCAATTGTGAGGAGACATTCTGCGATATGGTCACCTGGTTGTTGCGGCTGTTGCCCTGCACCAGCACCAGGTCGGCATCGAGGCCGCCGTCGAGCAGGTCCGAGCTGTCCCCGAGCCGCCAGACCAGTCGGTCGTCTCCCGAGTCTCCGTGCAGCGAATCGATGCCGCCCTGCCCGTACAGCAGGTCCTGGCCGGTGCCGCCGTAGATCTCGTCGTTGCCGCCACCGCCATAAATCGAGTCGTTGCCGCTGCGGCCCACGAGCAGGTCCGCATCGCCTCCACCGTTGATCAGGTCCCCATCACTGCTGCCGACCAGAGTGTCCTGTCCACCGCTGCCCAGCAACGTGTCGCCGACTAGGCCGGGGCCGCCTGGACCCGTCGGCCCACCACCGCTACCACCCGCAGTCGTCACGTCAAGTTGATAACTCTGCACTACGTCATTCGATCCGGCCACGCGGACATAGTACGTCCCGGTCGATGTGACCGTGAACGATGTGATCTGCTCAGCCTCTCCCAGCCCGCCGGCACTCGATTGGGCCAGTACGGTTGTCCGGTCCGAGTCGATCAACTCGAGCGTCAGGTCACTCTGCACAGCAGCATCGTAGGTCGGGAACGGACCGCTCCCGCAGTCGCTCGGAGCCACCACGGGACCGGAGAGGTACGAGGGACCGACCGGGGTCAGCAGCAGGCCAATCGTGGCACCCGAGCCGACCGAAAAACTGAACACGTCTATGTCGTTGGCGCCGTCGATTGTGACGAAGTCAGTCTGGGATGGCAGCACCTGGACGTCGACCGTCCCGTCGCCATCACTGTCGACAATCCCGGCCGCGTCACCACCCAGGATCACCGTCGTGTCGGAAATCGGCCCCAGCGGCGAGGCGGTCGCGGGAGTGTCGTTCTGGGACATCTTCTCGTACGCGTCGCCATAGCCACGCTGCACTCCCAGGATGTCGTCAAACTGGGGACCGTCAAACGTCCCACCCGCAAACGGTTCCAGCAACTTCGACTGGTCGTTGGGGCAGACATGGATCAGGCCGACTCCATGACCCAACTCGTGGGTCACCGTGTCGCGGAGGTTGTTCGAGTTGTTGCTGAAATCGTCGAAGTAGCTGTCGCTGGTATCGATGACCATGTCGCCGATCGGCGGCAGGAAGTTGAACGCCAGGGTTCCGAAATTGCCATCGACAGTCCGGCCACCAATCCGGATGTCGGGTCGCACACCGACCACACCGGGAGCCGGGGGCGGAATCGAGGAACTGAAGTCCGCGCTGTCGTCGGCCGGCTCGTGGATGAAGTTGACCGCCGACAGGGACTCGATCCGGTCAAAGACCGTTTCAATCAACGCGAACCAGGTCCGGTTGGTGACGTCCGGGCCGCTGGCCGTCTCGTTGTATCGACTGTCGAAATCTGCGATCAGGTTGCTGCCGGCCGCCTGGCCATCTCCGAAACTGGGGATGGTCGTCCCGTCGGGGACGATGCCCCAGGTGAGATTGGTGGGATCGCCCTGCGTGAGACCAGCTCCATCGGTCGCCGTCGTGGTCCACCGTGAATTGTCCGGGGCCGTGAACTGCACGACGTTGGCAACCAGCGATTCGTAGAGATCCTGGATGAACTCGTCGCTGGTCCCCGGAGCCAACAGCATGCTGGGGAGAAGATTCGAGGAGGGACCGTCGTCGTCGATGATCGTGACGGTTCCCTGCCCGTCGGAGATCCTCGCGTTCCTGGCACTCGAGAGCACCACGTCAAACGTCTCGTCACCCTCGTCCTCAGAGTCACCCTGCACCGAAACCGTGAAGGTCTGAATCACCTGGCCGGGAGCAAACACCAGCTTGCCCGACGTCGGCAGGTAGTCCTCGCTCACCGCCGTGGCCGTGCCGTCGCTGGTCGAGTAGTTCACCGAGACCACCTGTTCATGAGGCCGCGAGAGCGTCACGGTCAGGGTCGCATCGGTCCGGTCGGTCAGGCCGTTGAGGATCACCTCGACATTGTCGATCGCCCACGACTCGTCGTCACCACCCTGGTACCCCGCGCCACCAGCAAAGAACTGGATCGTCACGGTGCTGGCGGTATGAGAGATCGCGTCAAAGGAGGCATCGAGACCAAGGTCCCAGGCCGAGTCGTTGATGTAGATCGGGTGACTGCCACCGGCCGGAGCGAACAGGTTGTTGCCAATGTGCTGCAGCCGAACGCCAGGGGCCGGCGCGTAGACGTCATCGGCCAGAAGGTCGTAGGTGTCACTGGCCAGTTGCTGGTCAAACGCGACGCTGTAGACCAACTCACCATCAACCGCCACGCTGAAAGAGTCGGGATAGTCGACCGGGTCGGCTTGGGCATCGCCGGCCGACGTGTTGCCGTCCCAGTTCTCGATGATCGCCAGCAGGAAGTTGATGTCCAGGCTGGTGTGTTCCGCCAGGTTCGACAGCACCAGAGTGATCGGCTGGGGCGGCTCGCTGCCGGGAAGTCCTGCCGTTCCGCCCGTGG
>CAUZJR010000152.1:0-11080 GCA_963580005.1 Planctomycetota bacterium | reverse complement strand
GCTCGTAGTTCTGGATCCTGGCCTCCAAGTCCTCCTCGCCAGGCAACCGACGCTGGTGGATCCGGTTGAGCCGGTTCAGGAAATCGAGGTTGTTGCGCTGCTCGGTCGAACTCACCGGCAACGCCGACTTCAGATTCAAGACCGGGGTCCCACTGCTGGAAAACTCGGTGCCCCGGTACCGGGCCGGCAACCAGCCGTTGGTCCAGGTCAGGGTGCCGCTGGTGTTGTAACCCGACGGATCCCGCAACACGACATAGCCCGGCAGGCTGTTGTTCTCGGTCCCCAGTCCGTAACTGACCCACGCTCCCAACGCCGGGCGATCCTGGAAGATCTTCCCGGTCATGAACATCACCAACGCCTCGGTGTGGTTGTTGTGACCGGTGTGCATCGAACGCACCAGCGTCATGTCGTCGATCACGCTGCCGATGCCCGGGATGATCTCGGAGAGCTCGATGCCCGAGGCTCCATAATTCCGGAACCGGAACGGACTGTTCATCAACTTGTTCTGCTCGCTGCCCGGCTGGAACATCTCGACCTTGATCGAGTGCTGCTTGCCGTCGAACTTCTCGAGAGCCGGCTTGCGCTCGAAGAGATCCATCTGGCTGGGGCCGCCGTTTTGCATCATCAGGATGACCGACTTGGCTCGAGGCCTGACGTGAGGAGCCAGGGCCGAATCACCAGCATCGGCACGCAAGCGACTCGACGAATCAGCCAACAAGGCCTTCAGAGCCAGCCCGCCGAAACCCAGGCTGCCCAGCTCGAGCATCCGGCGGCGGGTCATCGGCAGAGACCCGCCGCGGTCGGTCGGTGAATGGGAAGAGAACAACATCGGGATCACATCGTTGACGGTTCAGGGAACGTAGAGGAACTCGTTGGAATTGAGCAGCATGTGGCACAGGTGTTCCAGGGGCCGCTGAGGGGCCTTGGCCGATTCGGTGGCCTGCCGCTTCAGCAAATCGGACGCCAACCCCTGTTCCTCGTCGGTCGCCACCCGCCCCAACGCCAGCTGAAATGCCCGGTCGATCCGCGTCGCCTGGTCGCCCGCGGGAGTCTCCGACACCACGCGAGCAGCAAAACGTCGAGCCTGGGTCATCGAGAAACGACCGTTGAGCATCGCCAGCGACTGGAGCACGACGGCCGAGGTGTCGCGTTGAGTGCAGTTGCTGGCCACCGTCGGCTGATCAAATACGTTCAATTCCGTCGGATGATAGTTGCGACGGCAGGTCAGGTAGAGACTACGGCGATTCGGGTCGCTGGGCCGGGCCAGCTTGCCCGTGTCGACCACCACGCTGCTATCACTGTTCGCCTTGATCGGCACCGCCGGGCCACCCTGGTAGAAATCGATCTCGCCGCTGACTCGTAACACGCTGTCCCGAACCGCTTCAGACTCGAGTCGCTTCAGAGGCCGATGCCACAGCAGGTGATTGGCCGGATCGATCCGGCGACTCGCCTGCCAGTCGGCGGCGGTGCGCGAGGTCGACTGGCGGTAGGTCGAGGAGAGCAGCACGCGACGGTGCACCCGCTTCAAGCTCCAATCACCCTCGACCAGCTCAACAGCCAGCCAGTCGAGCAGGCCGGGATGAGTGGGCTGAGTGCCTGAGAGACCGAAGTTGGCCGGGGTCGAGACCAGCCCCGTCACGAAGTAACGCATCCACAGCCGGTTGACGATCACCCGCGCAGTCACCGGGTTTCCCGGCCGGGTCAGCCAGCGGGCAAACGCCAGGCGACGACCGCTGCTGGCCGGCCTGGGGTCCTGGGCCGCCAATCCGATCGGAGTCCGGCGACCGCTTGGATCAAGCACCACCGGGACTCCCGGTTGGACCTCCGGACCCGGTGTGGTGAAGTCGCCGCGACGATAGAGGTACGTGGGTGGCGGCACGGCCGGCTCCCATGTCACTCGTACCGTCTCGTACGAACTTCGAGTGGAGTTCAACCGAGCGATCTCGGCCTGCGAGGCACTCACCGACTTTCGCTGCACAGGACTCAGACCCGCCGCGACTTCCGCCGCCGAAACCGCAACCAGCGGACCCAGCTTCGTGGCCAGGTAGGCCTCGACCGGACCACGCTTGTCCTTGGCCAGCTTGAGGGCCCTGGCCGTGTCGGCCCGGATCGGCTCGGGCAACATCGACACCTTCGCAGCACTCAGACGTTTCGATACTTCAGCCCGGATCCCGCCCACCTGCTTGTTCAACTCCGCCACCCGGGCATCCACCCGACCGTTGTGCTCGTCAATTCGTGCCCTGTGCCTGGGTGAGACCGTGTGCAGGTGACGCTTGTCGGCCTGGATCCAGTTCTGTACGTCCAGCGACGGAGTGAATATCGCGGCCAGGCGATAGTAGTCGGCCTGGCTGATCGGGTCGAACTTGTGCGAGTGACACTGGGCACAGTGAACTGTCAGTCCCAGGAGCGAGGTTGAGACGGTCTGGAGGGTTTCGTAGAGCACCTGGTGGCGGATGTCGGCCGTGTTGAGTTCCGGGGACGAGGTCGAGTCGCGAGCCTGTCGCAGGAACCCTGTGGCGACGATCTGCTGCAGTTCTCTCGCATCCAGGCTCTCGGCATTTCGCCAATCGACCAGTTCGTCACCGGCGAGCTGTTCGACCAGGAATTCGTCGAAGGGCTTGTCCGAATTGAATGCGGCGATCACGTAGTCTCGGTACCGCCAGACACCCGGTGCCGGCTTGATGATCCCGGCATCGTTGTCGGATCCGATCGTGTCGACGTAGCCGGCCACGTCCAGCCAGTGCCGACCCCATCGCTCGCCGTACCTCGGGTCGGCCAGCAGCCGATCGACCAGCCGGCTCCAGGCACCCGGCCGGCGATCGGCCAGAAAGCCCGCAACCTCCTCGGGCGAGGGCGGCAATCCGAGCACGTCCAGGTGAGCTCGTCGGACCAGCTCGGTCCGAGTCGCCTCGGGAGCAAGCTCGAGACCGACGTCCTCGAGTCGTTTCAGCACGAACGCGTCGACACCACTGGCCACACGATCGGTCGCCCGGACCGCGGGCACCACCGGCCGCTGCGGCGGGCGAAACGACCACCACCGACGGTCCGACTCGTCCAGTTGAGGCTCCTCCGATTCATCCAGCCCCCGCTTGACATATCGAGCCCGGGCCCCGCCGGCGACCCACGTCTTGATGATCTCGATGTGAGCATCCGTCGGACGAAGCTCCTTGCCTGGTGGCATCTGGCCGCTGACCAGCTTCTGCACCAACAGGCTCTTGCCAGGATCGCCGTCGACGACGGCCGGACCTTGCTTGCCGCCCCGCTTGATCAGCGGCAGAGACCGAAGATCCAGTCCCGCCTCTCGGCCCTCACCCCCGTGACACTTCCAGCAATACGTCTTCAGTAATCCACGCACACGCTCTTCGAAAAACGGCCCCTCGGCAGCCTCGACCACGCCCGAACACACCGGCAATACGACCGGCAGAACAGCCAGCAGAACAGCCAGCAGAACCGCCAGACGGGTCGGGAGCGGGATGCGAATCATCGGTGAGACACGACTGGGAGACGGGTGTCAGGACGATGGCCTGGTGGCCGAGGATCGATCATACCACATCCGCTTCCCGCCAAACCCGCTCGAGCATCGACGTGAACTCCTCCGCCAGTCGTTGTTCGTCACCCAGGGCCCCCCCCGCCACCCGACCCCTCAGCTCATCCCGCAGTACCCTCCGACGCCCGGAATCTTCGGCCAGGCCAATCGCCCTGGCAACGTAGTCCTGCCGAGACGACGCGACCAGGTCCTCGAGACCGACTCGGGCCAGGAAGGAGGCGCTCTGGCGACCACACATGCGATCCCCCGACCAGGTCACCACCGGCACACCCATCCAGAGCGCCTCGCAGGTGGTCAAGCCGCCGCTGAATGGAAACGGATCCAGCCCGATGTCGATCTCACCGTAGCCGGCCAGCAGCTCGCCGTGACTCACCCAGCCATGGCACTGGATCCGATCCCGTTCGAGTCCCGAATCGCCGAGTATCCCGATCACGCGATCGACGACTTTCGAGTCATCGAGGCCACGGCTGCGTAGCACCAGTCGCGATCCTGGCTGGCCCAGCACGACCTCGGCAAACGTGGCCAGCACCTCGGGAGTCGTCTTGTCGAGCTTGTTGAAGCTGCCGAAAACCACCTCGTCAGACTCGGGCCGAACCTCCACCTCGGGAGCCCCGACCGGTGGCAGGTAGCTGATGTGGCCACCCTCCAGCCGCTCAACCCTCTCACAAAACAACGCCTCCGCCCCCCGCGGCACCAGGACCTCGTCGGCCACCAGCACGTCGATCGCTTCAAGCCCCGTGGTCGAGGGGTAGCCGATCCAGCTCAACTGCAGGGGTGCCGAACGACGAGCGAAGACTCCCAGCCGGTGGCGACCTGTATGACCGGTCAGGTCCACCAGTACATCAACCCCCGCACCGCCAATCCACTCCGACACCTCCTCGTCCTCACGGCCCCGGATGTCAAACCACTCGGCCGCTGCACTGCGAAACCGGTCGGTGAAGGCATCAACCTGGATCCGATCGCTGAAACAGACTGCCTGCACCCGGCTCGTGTCGAACGACTCGAATGCACCCAGCAGGAACCGGCCCACCGGGTGCTGGCCGAAGTCCGGAGACACGAAACCGACCTTCAGAGGTGCCCGGTCCCGACGACGGCGTGAGGAGCCGGTGGGGGAGGGTTTGAGATCTCCCCAGAGGACGTGTGACGACTCGCAGTGGGCTTTCAGAATCTCCTCTGCCGTGACATCTCCCCGGCAGAGCATCGTCGCCAGTCGGTTGGCAACCGCGGCGCTCGAGCCGGGTGCAAGCCGGTGAGCCTGTTCGAATTGCTCGGCGGCCTCGACAACCCGGCCCTGCAGCTTCAGGCTGACGCCGAGGTTGTTGGAGGCCCGGGCGTGCTGGGGATCACGTTCCAGAACGTCCCGTTGAGTCGCCTCGGCTTCAGACAATCGACCCGAATGTTCCAGGGCAATCCCCAGGTTGTAACTGGTCTCGATATCACCCTGTTCCGTGCCGAGTGCCCGGTGATAGGCGGCGATCGATTCGTCGAGTCGTCCGAGCTTCAACAGCGCGTTGCCCATGCTGTTTTCGGCGGCCGCCAGGCCGGGCCGGATCGACAACGCCCGACGACTGCACTCGACCGCCTCGACGAAATCACCCACCTCGATCAGCACGTTGCCCAGGTTGGTCCAGGCACCGTGATGGTTCGGCTGCAGCTCGACCGCTCGACGAAAGGCCTCGACCGCGTCGTGCTGTCGCATCTGGCATCGACAGGCCAGGCCCAGGTTGACCCACGCCGAAACGAACCGGGCGTCCAGCTCGATCGCCCGCCGTGCCATCCGCTCGGCCTCACCCCCCTCACCAGACGCTACCAGCACCGCAGCCAGGTTGGCCGCCGCTTCGGGAACGCTCGAGTCGATCTCGTAGGCCCGCCGGGCCGAAGCCACCGCCTGCTCCAGATCCCCCCGCCGCAGGAATACGCCCGCCAACACCCGGTACGCCGAAGGCTCCTCGGCAGATACCGCCAGCACCTCGCGAGCCACCCCCGCCGCCTCATCCAACCGACCGGCCGCGAACAGGTCGAACGACCGACGGATCTCGCTGGGTACGTCCATCGACACGAGTGTACGAGCCTCGCGAGCCGTTGCCACACGGTACGGCGTCGCGTGAGTCTCTCGACAGGCATCACACGTGATGCAACTATTGAAACGTCGAGATGATGCCTTCGGGATCGTACAGCAAGATGCAGATGATGTTGTTGGGGCAACGGCTTGCAGTGCTCACCGCACTCCTGCTTTTCGGACTCACAGTCGGGGCCTGCCAGTCAGATGACGACCCGCCCGCCGGTGCCGGCACGCCAGTCCACGAGGTCGGAACAACGACCAAGCCTCGTTCCCGCACGTTCGAGTTCGACTACGGCGTGACGGTTCGGGATGTGCCCCAGGGGTCTGTGCTCAAGGTCTGGTTGCCGGTGCCGCAGACGACCAGCCACCAGCAGGCCAGCCGACTGAGACAGGTGGTGCCGGTCAAACCCATGCATACGACCGAATCGAAATACGGCAACCAGATGCTGCACTTCGAACTCGAACCGGCCTCGGCCAAACCGCTCATATTCCAGATCACCTGGCAGATCACTCGCAACGAGGTGCGCGGCCTGGATCACTCCGATCCCAACGCCAGGCTCGACGAAGCGAATCGCAAGACCTTCCTGTCGGCCAACCTCAAGGTGCCGATCGACGGCAAGCCGTTGACGCTGATCGATTCCTCGAAGCTCTCGCGAGACAACCCGATCGAGCTGGGCCGTTCGCTTTATGAGCACGTCGACGACCACATGCGCTACGACAAGTCGCAGCCGGGCTTCGGAAACGGCGACGTGCTGTGGGCCTGCGACAGCGGGGTCGGCAACTGCACCGACTTCCACAGCCTGTTCATCTCCCTGGCCCGCGGCCAGGATCTCCCGGCCCGCTTCGAGATCGGCTTCCCGCTGCCGCCGACTCGGGGCGAGGGGGCCATTGGTGGCTACCATTGCTGGGCACAGTTCCACGTCGACGGGCACGGCTGGGTTCCCACCGATATCTCCGAAGCCGACAAGAATCCCGAACTCAAGGACTACTACTACGGCAACCTGACCGAAGACCGGGTGCAATTGACCATCGGTCGCGACATCACGCTCGAACCCGCCCAGCACGGCGAACCTCTCAACTACTTCATCTACCCCTACATCGAGGTGGATGGTGAGAGCTGGCCGGTGGAGAAGACCGAGCGGACCTTCGCCTTTCGGGATCGCTAGAGACTGGCTCATCTCAGCCCCCCCGACGGGCGAGCCAGCCGCCAAGCTGCTGTGGTAGGATGGCTCCCGTTCGCCCCGGCACCGGAGGTCTCGACATGAGCCATCTGCTGCGACTCGCCACCGCTGTTGTCCTGCTGCTTGCTGCCACCTCGGCAGTCTCAGAAGGTGCCGACGCCGCCACGACTCACAAGCAAATCGGCGTCCACGCCGGGTTGTGCGTGCTGCTGGGTGACGACCTGGTCGAACGGGCCCTGGCACTGGCGAAGGTCAGCGACCTGGTGATCTATGTCCCCACCACCACCCATGCCCGGGCCACCACCGTGCGGGCCGCCGCCGAACAGGCCGGACTGCTGGGGACCCGGATCATCGTCGACCACGGAAACGCGGCACGGATCGGATTGGCCAGCGACCTGGCCGACGCGGTGGTGGTCGAGGGAAAGACCGGGACACCGGTGTCTGAGTTGATGCGAGTCATCCGCCCGCGAGGCCGACTGGTGGTCGACGGCGAGGTCCGCACCAAGCCGGTGCCCAGGGGGACCGGGGAATGGAGTCATCCGTATCACGGAGCCGACAACAACCCGCAATCGAACGACACCCTGGCCAAGGCGCCCTACCTGACCAAGTTCCTCGCCACACCCTGGTACGGGCCGATGCCCGAGGTGACCGTCTCCTCGGGAGGACGGATGTTCAAGGCATTTGGATTCCTGGCGTTCAAGCGCCGCGAATGGCCCATGGTGGGCAAGCTGATCTGCCTCAACGGCTACAACGGCGCCACTCTCTGGACCAGGCTGCTCACGCCCGGGTTCATGATCCACCGCAACACGATCGTCGCCACACCCGACACGCTCTACCTCGCCGACAATACCTCCTGCAAGCTGATCGACGCGGCCACCGGTGCGGTCCGCGGCGAGATCGTCGTGCCCGAATCTCACGCCGGACACGGCAAGACCTGGAAATGGATGACACTCCGCAACGGCGTGCTCTACGCACTGGTCGGTCCCAGCGAAAAACTCCACCAGGTCCATCTCGGCACTCGCACAAAGACCGGCTGGCCGTGGGCGACGGTCCGCAGTACCTACGGCGGCTCGATCGAGACCTGGGGCTTCGGCCGCACGCTGTTGGCCTTCGACGCCACGACCCGGAAAGTGCTCTGGTCTCATACCACCACCGCCCCGATCGACGGCCGGGCCGTGGTCATGAACAAGAACCGCATCTTCCTCTACAGCCACCAGGACCACCTCGAAGCGGTCAACGCCGCCGACGGCAAGACCGCCTGGAAGACCGCCGACAAGCAACTGCTCGAGACGATCGGGGCCCACCACCGGGCACAGACCGCCAGCCTCGGATACTCCACCTCCGCCTACCTCAAGTGCAACGACGACGCGCTGTTCTTCGCCGGACCCACACGCACCAAGCTCGTCGCCGTCTCGGCCGATACCGGCAAGCTGCTCTGGAGCTACCAGGACGGCAACATGCAGCTGATCATCCGGGACGACGGCCTGTACGCGATGGGCCGATTGAGCCAGAGCAAGAAGTTCGACCCGCTCACCGGGAAAGTGCTGGCCGACCTGCAGTGCTTCCGAGGCAATTGCACGAGGGCGACCGGGACGGTCGATTCGATCTTTGCTCGAGGCTACCGGCACACCGGCACGATGCGGTTCGATGTCTCATACGGCAAACCCCGCCGGCTGCCGGGAATGAGACCCGCCTGCCAGGACGGAGTCGTCGTCGCCAACGGGCAGCTGTACTGGGGGCCCTGGATGTGCGACTGCAATCACTCGCTGGTCGGAGTCATCAGCCTGACCGGGGCGGGTGACTTTGAATTCGATCGTGAGGCGATCGAGAGTGAACGGCTCGAGACCTTTGCTCCTTCGCCGGCCCGGTCTCCGTCTCTGACCACAGCCGACTGGCCGACCTACCGGGCCAACAACCAGCGGACCGCAGCAACACCGGTCCGGGTTCCCGCAAAACTGAAGCTGGCGTGGCAGACGTCGCCACGTGAGGCGATCGAGCCCACCGCACCTGTGACCGCGGCGGGCCTGACGCTGGTGGCGGGATCCGATGGAGCGGTGCGGGCTTTCGATTCGGCCACCGGCAAGTCTCGCTGGACGGCATTTACCGGCGGAGCCATCGCCTATCCTCCCACGATCGCCAGCGGCCGCGTCCATGTCGGATCCGGCGACGGCCTGGCCTGGTGCTTCGACCTGGCCACCGGCAAGACACTTTGGTGCTTCCGGGCTGCCCCGCTCCAGAGGCGGATCCCGGTCTACGGCCGACTGCTCTCGACCTGGCCTGTGGCCAGCGGAGTGATGGTTGCCGATGGAGTTGCCTACTGTGCGGCGGGGATCATCTGCCACGACGGAACCCACGTCTACGCACTCGATGCGGCCACCGGAAAAATCCGCTGGCAGAACAACAGCTCGGGCAACCTGTTGGGTGAGGATGAGTCGGTGGGAGTCAGCGTGCAGGGCCACATGCTGTTGCACAACGGAGTCGTACACCTGGCCGGAGGCAACGTGGTCTCGCCGGCGAAGTTCGATACCAAGACCGGAAAGTGCCTGAACACCCTGGTCCAGAAGCCCGGCAAATCGCTCGACGAGCACTGGAAGATGCAGCGGTCCAGTCGTGGCAGCGAGTTGTTCCTGGTCGAGGGCCAGGTGGCGGTGGCCGGCGACATGCTGTACTCGGCACGAACACCAGGCCCCCCGTCGCGTTACAACGCCAAGTACCTGCTGCAGGCGAGCCTGGGCGACGTGATCATCCAGGGCACCGACAAGACGCTGTTGCGGGTCGACCCCAAGGGCGGGCCCGATGGCAAGTCGAAGATTCTCTGGAAGGACTCGAGTTTCGCCAAGACCGAGGCGGTGGTGCTGACGTCAAACGCGGTGATCGTGGCCGGTGAACTGCCCGCCCTGAAGGCCGACGGGCCAATGCGGCCGGCGGTGGTCGCCCGCGATCCGGAAGACGGCAAGCCGCTGTGGGCCCAGGCCCTGCCGGCTCCACCCCAGAAGTGGGGCCTGGCGATCGACCGCGACGGTCGAGTCGTGCTGACACTGATCGACGGCCGAACCGTCTGCTTCGCAGCCGCCAATTAGCGCATCCCTTTGCCACAACCAACTGGGAATTTCTCATTTGCTCGTGGCAAGATGTATGTACCGGGCCGGTGGTGGACTGCTTGGCGTCCTCCACTTCTCACTACAAAACTGATTGATGGCTGTCTGCGGATCGTGTTCTGTCGATCTCCCCGCCGACGCGAAGTTCTGTTCGCATTGCGGCGAGTCCACCGTTGCGCCCTCGGCGGCTGACGATCCGCGACTGGCAGCCACGCACCACCTGCTGGCTGATCACTTCCTCCACAGCTCCTGCCGGCTGGCCTTCTCGAGAATGCGAATGACGTCCTCGTCCAGCAATAGCTTGCGGCTCCGCAGCGACAGCACCGCCGACGTGACCCCCGACACGTAATCCGCCTTCGTGGGATACCGCTCGAGGACGCTGCGACGCGGGTCGCCGCTCTTCAATCGCTCGGCCTTCGTCCTGGCAAATGGCATCCAGCTGCCGGAAAACCGGCCCAGCATGCCCTCGGCCCCGCCCGACTTCCCACGCACGTTCCAACCACTGTAGGCACCCAACGGCACAGCCACCGTCGGCAGCTTGACACCCGCTCGCTCGATCCCGTCCGCATCAACGGACGGCACCAGCGTGTTGTAGGCCGGACCAACCTTCGGCGGAACGTGATCAGCGATTCCCCGAGTGAACCAGCGGGGACCGGGATCCAGTCGCAAGGGGCGGAACATGATTCCCGCTTTGGTCACGCCCGGGACGTCGGGGAACTGATCCTGCCACGCCGACAATCCGACCAGCGTCCCCTCAGAGATTCGCGGAATCGACGTCGGAGGTGGCTCGACGCCCGACGTCACCCAGCGATCCATCGCCACCAGCAGGGCACGCAACAACGGACGATGGTCGAGATCGTTGCGGAGGTTACGGAAGATGCCGCGAGACGTCGAACTCGATACGCCATGCTGAGCACCGGTGAAGAAATACAGCCGCAGGTTGGGGTCGATCCCCGCGTCGGTCTTCCCCACCGTGTCGGTGTGCAGCAACGACGCCGCACGGCTCCAGTACTCCGCAGACGTCTCCGTAAAAAACACCTTCGGCAAGTGCCTGCGTGCACGCAGCTTCGCAAACGAATCGCCCTTGCGGCCGGTGACCGGATCGACCTGAGGCACGCTGTTGAAAGGAAAGAAGTCGGAAGCAAACAGGTTGTCCTGGTGCTGGCTGCCGTGACGAGTCGTTTGAGCGAAC
>CAUZJR010000151.1:0-11100 GCA_963580005.1 Planctomycetota bacterium | reverse complement strand
CGCTTCGCCCGCTTCCTGTCACTCGGAGACGGATTCCCCGGCAACGAACACCGCTTTTGGGCCGACGGCAACTGCCGCAGCGGCGGCCGCGAGTACAACGGGCTGCTCGGTTCGCCCTGCTACCAGGTCCCCGCCGCCACCAACGACCACTCACGACAACTCTCCTGCCTCTCGTGCCACTCGATGCACAACGCCCCGGCCAACGACCAGCTGAAACCCGTCGCCACCGGCAACTCCGCCTGCACCACCTGCCACCCGAAGTTCCGCGAAACCGCCGCACTCAAGGCCCACACCCACCACGCCGCCAACAGCCACGGCAGCCAGTGCTACAACTGCCACATGCCCCACACCAGCTACGCACTGTTCAAGGCCATCCGCTCGCACCAGATCGACAGCCCCCGGGTCCAGCCCACCGGCCCCGACACACGACCCAACGCCTGCAACCTCTGTCACCTCGACCGCACTCTCGAATGGACCTCCGATCACCTCGCCGACTGGTATGACCAGCCCCCGGTCGAACTGGCTGGCCCGGATCGAGACACCTCGGCGGCACTCCGCTGGGTGCTCGCAGGTGACGCCGGCCAGCGGGCGATCGCGGCCTGGCACTTCGGTTGGCAACCGGCTCGTGAGACCTCGAGCACCGACTGGATCTCACCCCGGCTGGCCCCCGCACTCGAAGACCCCTACCCGGCTGTCCGCTGGATGAGTTGGCAGAGCCTGAAGTCGCTGCCGGGTGTGGCGGCGTTCGACTACGACTTCGACGGCACCCCCGAGCACCGACAGCGAGTCGTCAATCAACTTGCACCCGGACGTCGCGGCCAACCGGTGCCCGCAGAGACCCGGCCTGGTGACGAGGGCCGCCCCCAGCTCCTGGTACGACCCGACGGACAGGTCGACTGGAAGCGGCTCGAGGAGTTGATCCGATCTCGAGACGATCGCCGGGTTGAGATCTATGAGTGACTAGCCGCGGCCGGTGACCGGATAGGCCGAGTCCTGGAACCCCTGGCCAGAGTGCTCTCCGGGCGGCACCAGCGAGTCGACCATCGCCTCGTCGGCCTCGGTCCACTCGACCTCCAGACACCCCAGGTTGTCCTGGTACTGCTCCATCGTCCGCGGCCCGATGATCACCGAGGTCAGGATCGGGTTGGCCAGGCACCAGGCCAGCGAGAAGTGGCTGCAGCGAGTGCCTCGGCCGTCGCAGTACTCCTTGATCGACTGGCTGACCAGGATGCTCGCTTCCCGCAGCTCGGCCTGCACCATCCGCGGATCGTCCAGCGACGCGCGGGTCCCCTCGGGATACTCGCCGAACTTCGTGTACTTGCCGGTCAGGATCCCTCGAGCCAATCCGCTGTAGCTGACCACGCCCAGTTGCTGGTCGCGGCACAACGGCATCAACTCGACCTCGATGTCCCGGTTGACGATGTTGTACAGCGGCTGAACGCACGAAAACCGCTCCAGCCCGCTCTGCTCGCTGATGCCCAGCGCCAGGGCCAGGTACCACGCACGGAAGTTCGAACAGGCGATGTAGCGGACCTTGCCCGATCGGACCATGTCGTCCAGTGCGCGAAGAGTCTCCTCCATTGGAGTGTCGTAGTCGGGCGAGTGGACGTAGTAGACGTCGATGTAGTCGGTGCCCAACCGCTTCAGGCTGGCCTCCAACGCCTTCACCAGGTACCCCCGGCTGGTCCCCTTGTCGTTGACCCCCTGCCCCATCGGGTTGCGGCCCTTGGTGGCCAGGATCAGCTGGTCACGGCAATCGGCGATCCCCCGGCCGGTGATCTCCTCGGAAACCCCCGCGTTGTAGATGTCTGCGGTGTCGATGAAGTTGATCCCGTCGTCGATCGCCCGGGCGATGATCTCGCGCGAGAGTGTCTCGTCGGTGCGTCCGCCGAACATCATCGTGCCCAGGCAGATTTCCGAGACCTGCAATCCCGTTCGTCCCAGCCACCGGTATTTCATCGAGCTCATCGAGATCCTCTTGGTCTGTGTGTCACGTGGGAACCGCCGCCAGCGAAGCGGTCATGATAGCGATCCGGCGTGGTGTTTTCCGCCTTGGGGCATCGGCCCTTCGAGCGGCCCGGGCTGTTGCTCGACGTCGCCGGGCCTGCTAGAGTCCCGGTTTGCTGGCAGGGTGGTGCTGTGGGAGTGCCGCTGGGGTGCCGCACGGAAGATTTTCTCGCGAAGAGCCACATGGGTACAAAGAAATCAGGCAAGGGTCGCCGCAAGATCGGTCGCAAGAAGCGACGGAATCGCAGCAAGATCCGACACCGCAAGAAGTAGTCCGACCTCTCTCGGACCGGCCCCGAACTCTCTCGCCGCGGCCAGCTGACTCCTTCATTCACGCTACCGTTGTGCACCGTGAGGCTCCCTCTTGACTTTGCCCCCCGCTGCGCGGATGCTGGAGCAACCCACCCAGACCGTCCCACCCTCAGAACCATCCAACTTTTCCCACCTCGCCGAGATTCCCATCGGGGATCCGGTTGCGAAACTCTGGAACACGACAAAGACTGTGGCGACCGGTCCGCCAAGACCAGGCAGACTCCGGCCCATTGACCCAAAGGGAATGACATGCGCGACACACAGCACCTCACCCGCATCCCCGCGATCCTCTTGAGCTTCGGCCTGGCCTTGGCCATTCTGCTCGGCCCGGCTCTCTCGCTGGTCGCCCAGGACAAGCCGTCACCGGCCGACGCGCTCAAGGCTGCCGTCGCCAAGGCGAAGGTGCTCGAGACCAAGCTCGCCAAGCTCAAGGCCGACGCCGCCAAGGCCCTGAAGGCTGCCGCCGAGGTCGAGACCGCGTTGAAGGCTCAGCAGGCTGCCACCGCCAAGATCGCCGCCTTGCAGGCAGCCGATCTGAAGAAGAAAGCCGATGCCGCGGCCGCGCTGAAGAAGACCGCCGAAGCCGCCGCCAAGGTCGCTCGCACCAAGACCCAGGGCATGAAGGACGAAGTGGCCAAGCTCAAGGCTGGTGTCGCCAAGGCCACCAACGATCAGAAGGCCGCCGAGAAGAACGTCAAGCCGCAGACCGATGCGGCCAAGAAGGCCACCGACGCCAAGACCACCGCCGACAAGGAAGCCGCCACAGCCGCCAAGGCTCTCGTCGATGCACAGAAACGGGCCAAGGCCGCCATGGACAAGGCCACCAAGGCCACCGCCACGGCCAAGACCGCCACCGACACACTCAAGAAAACCAACGACACGATCGTGGCCTCCAAGAAAACCGTCACAGATTCCAACGCCAAGGTGAAGACCACCGAGGCGGCCATCACCAAGCTCGCCCCCAACCTGGCCAAGGTCGAAGCGACCCTCGAAACCCAGACACTCGCCTCGATCTCTGCCGCCAAGCAGTTTGAAAGCGTGCTGATCGCCACCGACAAGATGGTCTCGTTCTCCGACTCGATCGCACCGATCTTCGCCAGCCGCTGCACCGCCTGCCACAACGCCCGCACCGCCAAGGGTCGACTCAACCTCGACTCCTTCGCCGCCACACTCAAGGGCGGCGAAAGCGGCCTGTCGTTTGCCGCCGGTAAGGCTGATGAGAGTACTCTGGTGTCGATGATCTCCGACGGCTCGATGCCCAAGGACGCCGATCCGCTGACCGCCGGCCAGATCGCGCTGATCAAGAAGTGGATCAACACCGGCGCCGGGCTCAACGCCGGAGTCGGCGTCAACGACCCGCTGATCGCCATCGTTCCCAAGCTGCCCCAGCCGATGCCCCCCAAGGCCTACCGCGTGCCGGTCCCCGTGACCGCCGTCGCCTTCAGCCCCGATGGCAAACAACTGGCCAGCTCGGGTTACCACGAGGTGATTCTCTGGAACTCCGCCGACGGCAAGATCGTACGCCGGATCACCAACGTCGCCGAACGAGTCTACGACATCGCCTTCTCGGCCGATGGCAAGCAGTTGGCCGTTGCCGCCGGGACACCCGGTCAGATCGGTGAGATCAAGCTGTTCTCCACAGCCGACGGGAAACTCCAGGCCGACCTGGTCCGCACCGGCGATTCGGTGTTCTCGGTCGCCTACAGTCCCGACGGCAAGAAACTGGCCGCCGCCGGAGCCGACCGAGCTATCCGCGTCTACGACCTCGCCAGCGGCAAGCAGATACTGGCGATCGAGGACCATGCCGACTGGGTGATGGACGTCGCCTGGGCTCCCGATGGCAACAAGCTGGCGAGCGCCAGCCGCGACAAGACCTCGAAGGTCTTCGACGCCAAGACCGGCGACTCGCTGGTCACCTTCAACAGCCACGGCCAGCCGGTCTTCGGTGTCGGTTTCAGCGCCGACGGCAAGCTGGTCATCACCAGTGGACGCGACAAGAACATTCGTGTCTGGAACACCAAGGACGCCAAGCAGGTCCGAGCGATCGGAGGTTTCGGCGACGAGGTCTTTCGGGTGGTGGTGGCCAAGGACGGCAAGGTCTACAGCTCAAGCGCCGACAAGACCGCCCGGGTGCACACCGTTGCCGACGGCAAGCAGATCCGCAGCCTCGCCGGCCACAAGGACTGGGTCTACTCGGTCGCCGTCACCGCCGACAGCAAGCTGATCGCCACGGGAAGCTACGACGGAGAGATCCGCATCTGGAACGCCGCCGACGGCAAGGGCACCGTGACCTTCGTCGCCGCACCCGGCTACAAGGCCCCCCAAACGGCCGCCGCCGCCAAGTAGACCTGCCTCCGACGGCCGGCCTGATCCCCTTCGGGCGACGCCTCCACAGGAGGCGTCGCCCGCTTTCTTGCGCCGTGTCGATAGCCGTCGGCCGGTGCGATAGTCAACCGCAGAGTCGAGGCCGTCGGCTTACCGACATCGCAGATCCGCACACGAGGCTGTTGTGGGATAGAAGATCGACCTTACCCCTCCCAATCACCCAGGCGACCACGATCGGAGACGCTCACCGCAGCAACCTGCAGAACGATCATCTCTTGCCAGGAGAGTGTAAGATGCTGGTGGACCCAAGTTGAACGACGACTCTCGAGGGATGTTATCCAGTACCTTATGCAACAGTCGTGAGTGAAGGACTCTGCGTGCCAGGTGGGCCGGGCCATGGACTTCGAAGGCGTGTGACTTCACATCGGACACGCAACGTCACGAATCCGCGGTGAGATCCTTCACTCCGCTCGGGATGACATGATGCCACGGGTCCAGCAGTGCACTCCAGCATTTCGAAGAAGCCTGGCACTGCTCTTCTTGAATCTCCATGGCGAACTCAAACCGACCGCGGGGTTATGACAGAAAGCCGAGGCGACGAGCGATCGGGCGGGTTGACGTTCTCTAGCAGGGTCACTCGTCGCTGACCTCGGCCCAGATCGAGATCTGTACCGCGGCATCCAACGGCATCTCGCTGATGCCCAGAGCCGTTCGAGTGTGACGGCCGCGATCGCCAAAGACCTCCAGTAACAGGTCCGAGGCTCCGTTGAGGACCTGCGGCTGGCCACGATGGCCCGGGGCCGAATGCGTGTTGCCCTCCATCCGCACGATCTGTACCACGCGGTCCAGGTCACCAACCGCCTCCTTCAATTGAGCCAACGCGTTGATCAACGCGTTCCGCGCAGCCTGGTAGCCCTCCTCGTCGGTCAACTCGGCGCCGATCCGGCCCGTGTGAGACAACTCGCCGTCGACCCAGGGCAACTGGCCGCTGGTCACCACCAATGAACCGGTCCGCACCCAGGGCACATAGGCAGCCACAGCCGGAGGTGCCTCGGGCAACGTGATCCCCAACTCCCTCAGCCTCGTCTCCGTTGCACTCATCCTCGACCGCTCCTGCTGCTGAATCGAAGTCGCCGGGAAACCCGACACGGTCCCCGCTCAAGCGTCTCATCCTGCAACCGGGTCACCTCGATTGCAACCAATCCCGCTGGCTGGCATCTCGATCACCCCCTCGAGTACCCTCGGACATCTCGCACTGACTCCAGGCCCCGCCCACCATGCTGCCACCGGCCGAATCCTCGACGCCAGACGCGACCTCGGTGATCCCCGCAGGGGGCCTGAGCACCGCGGACCTGGTCGTGATCGTGCTCTACCTGGCAGCCATGATGGGGATGGGATTGGCGATCGCCCGCAAGCAGAAGTCGACCGACGACTTCTTCCTCGGAGGCCGCTCGCTGCCGGCCTGGGCCGTCGGGATCAGCATCTTCGCCTCGCTGCTTTCCACGATCACCTACCTGGGGATGCCCGGGGAAATGTTCCGCACCGGTGTCGCATTCCTGACCCGGCAACTGCCGATCCCGCTGGTGCTGGTGGTGGTCTGGGGACTGTGGATCCCGTTCTTCATGCGGCTGGACCTGACCAGCGCCTACGAATACCTCGATCGCCGCTTCAACTACACGGTCCGAGCACTCGCGGCCGTCTTCTGCCTGCTGCTGCTCTTCGGCTGGATCTCGGTCGTCGTGCTGACCGCCGCCGGGGCACTGGTCGATATCGCCCACCTGGACATCGGCTGGTTCCTGGGCACCAACGACCCCTCGACCGGATACCGCGACGCCGACATGCACTTGGTGATCGCCGCCGTGGGGATGTTCTCGATCCTCTACACCACCCTGGGCGGCATCCGCGCGGTGGTCTGGACCGACGTGATCCAGTTCCTGGTACTGATGGTCGGTGCCCTGTTCACCATGGGCTACATCGCCTACGACACCGGTAGCGGACTGGGCGATTGGGTCAGCCACTCGATGACGACCAAGCACGAGGAGGTCGAGTGGTTCAGCCTGGATGTCGGGAACCGCTCGACCGTGTTCACGATCTCCATTGGGATGTTCTTCTGGTTCGTCTGCACCCACGGAGCCAACCAGGTGGCGCTGCAGAGGTACTTCACGGTCAAGACTGTCCGCGAAGCCCGGATCAGCTACCTGGTCAGCGCTCTGGCCAGTTTTGGGATCGGGATCATCCTGGCCGGTGTCGGAGTCTCCCTGGCCTACTACATCCAGGACCATCCTCTCGACGCCAGCATCGCCCGAAACCAGTCCACCGCATCACTCAAACAACTCGACGACACCCTCGAAGCCGCTCGCAAGAACGACGGCCAGCAGGCCGCCGAGACGATCGCAGCCGACCAGTCCGCACAGCGACGAGAACTCAGGAAGACACTCAACAAGGCCCAGGACAGCATCTTCCCCCAGTTCATTCGCCACTACATGCCTCCGATCCTCCGCGGACTGGTGGTGGCGGCGCTGTTCGCCGCGGCGATGTCGACGATCGACTCGGGAGCCAACTCGACCAGCACCATCCTGACCGTTGACTTCTTCCGACCACTCTCCAAGACGCAGGCGACCGAGGCGGGTGAATTGGCACGAGCCCGCTACCTGACCGCGGCGATGGGGTTCGTCGTCGTGCTCTACACCCTGGGTCTCTACCACCTCTCCAAGGGCACCAACATCATCGATCTCTGCCAGCGAGGCTTCAACTGCTTCCTGGGCCCGCTGGGTGCCACCTTCATGCTCGGGATGTTCTCCCGCAGAGTCGCCTCGACTCACATGGCCCTCGCCTTCATTCTCGGCGAAGTCGTCGGCGTCAGTGCCAGCTACAGCATGGAGTTCTTCGGAGCCCCCTTCTCGACTCACCTGATCGTCCCCGCCGCCTGGGCCGCTACCATGATCACCGCCCTGGGACTCTCGCTGGTGATCCCCCAACGACCCTCACCCCAACAACTCCGCTGGACCCGCCGTGCGGTCCTGGCCGACGAACACCTCGAGGTCCAGCCGTCAGAGGGTCCCTCGGAGCCGGCGGCCAATTAGCACCAGGACGACGACGGCTGCCGAGACGACCGCGGCCACGATCCCCACGTGCACGAACTCAAGCACCAGCGGCATCATCAGCGTCAACAGGCCGCCGCCGATCAACGGAGCCGACAGCGGAGCCGCCAGCGCGTAGTCCTCGGCAGCACCCGACTCGAGATCCGTGTCGACCATCCGCAACAGCAACAGACCGGTCGCCGTGGTGCCCGTCGACATGCCGTAGTTGATCAGTCCCAGCTCCATCCAGCGATCACCCGGCAACACGCTGCGACCGATCCACAGCAGGCACAACGCCGTCCAGCCCGCCGCCAGCACGATCAATAACGCCAGCGGACCGGCCAACGACAGCACGGCATCCAGCTTCAACGACGCGATCGCCGCCACGACCAGGAACTCCATCGCCCCGGCCGTCACGCGGCGGATCGAGTCTCCATCGACCAAGTGCCCCCAGCCACACAGGTCGAGTCCACGACGGACCGCCAGGCCGCCCAGCAGCGTGAACAGGAACAGAGGCAGGTTGCCGACCGAGCGTTGCAACTTGGCCAGCGTCTCATCGGTTATCGTTCCCTGGAACGACCCGATAAGGTCCAGCCCCAGGTTCCTGATCGCCCACGACAACGCGACTCCGACCAGGAACGCCATCGCCAGGAACAGGATCTGGAAGACGAGTGGATCGAGCACATCCGAGCGAATCACTCCGCGGCCGATCGCCGGCCTGGTCTCGGTCGGTTCGAACGTCCCATCCCCGCCGCTGGCCAGGGACTCGATCGAGACCCTCGTCCATCCTCGACGCACCGCCAGGTTGGTCCAGGCGATTCCGCTGACCACGCTCCAGCCCAGCCCCACCGTCGCCATGAACATCCCCAGGTCGGCACCCTGGTCCCAGCCCACCGTGTCGCGAAACACTCCCCCCATCGCCGCCGCGGTGCCGTGTCCACCGGCCCAGCCGGTTTCGATCAACAGCCCGAAGCTGGCAGGGATCTCGGGGAACAGCGGCCGGATGACCAGCCAGGTCGCCAGGAGACCCAGGGCCACCTGGCCCAGCACGATCACCCACACCATCGACCCCTCGGCCAACACGCGACGCAGACCGCCGCGGTCGAGCCGGGCCGGCCGATCGAGCAACAGCCCGGCAAAGACCACCGAGATCAGCCAACCCGGCCAACTCGACAACTCGCCAGGACACTCCACCGCCAGCCACTGGATCACGCCCGCACCACGAGTCATCAACTCGGGCGAAACCACCGGGTCATCTACGACCCGGGCCAGTTGCACAACGATCAGCCCGACCAGGCCGCCGGCGACCGACGCGGGGATCAGTGCCTTCCGCAGCAGGGCGATCCGAGCCCGCAACAGCACGCCGATCAGCAACAGACCACAGGCGGCCAGTGCGGCAGATTGCATGACGCTGAGACCCCGAATCGTCCGGACGCCCCCCCTCGACACGTTGCGGTTGTCGCCTCCGGACGGGTGCGTCATAGTCTACGCAGTTGCCCACCCCCCCGCATCGCCATCCGGCCGCGGCTGACCTGCCGACCCTCCAAAATCCTGCCCCACAGCCTGTTTTCACCGGGACCTGCCGATGACCCTTCGACGCACTGCCACCGCCGTCCTCGCTATCGGAACCCTGTTGAGTCTGGCTGCCGGACCGATCGAAGCCGCCGATTTCTCGGGCTTCCGTGGTCCCAAGCGTGACAACATTTCGACCGAAACCGGACTGCTGAAGCAGTGGCCCGTGGGCGGCCCCAAGCTGCTGTGGACTGCCAAGGGCCTCGGCGAAGGCTACTCGACGGTCAGCATCGTCGGAGGTCGAGCTTACACGATGGGTGCGACTCGGGCCGGGGGCGAGAGCGTACATGCGATCGACCTGGCTGGTGGCAACATCGTCTGGTCGACCAAGATCAGTTCCCAGTACGGTGCCAGCGCCGGCAACGGTCCTCGTGCCACGCCGACCATCGACGGCAGCCGTCTCTACGCCCAGGGACTCAGCGGCGACGTCGCCTGCCTGGACCTCGAAAGCGGCCGCATCATCTGGCAGAAAAACGTGCTCAAGACCTTCGGAGGTGGACGGCCGGGCTGGGCGATCTGCGAGAGCGTGATGATCGACGGGCAGAAGATGATCTGCACTCCCGGTGGCCGCGATGCCACCATGGTCGCTCTCGACAAGGTCACCGGCGATGAACTGTGGCGATCGGCCGTGCCGGGCAACCCCGGAGCCGCCTACTCGTCCCCGATCGTGACCACCGCCGGTGGCGTCAAGCAGTACGTCAACTTCACACGCAACGCGGTGATCGGAGTCCGAGCCTCCGACGGAACCTTCCTCTGGAAACAGTCCGGCTCGGTCAACGGCACGGCGAACTGCTCGAGCCCCGTGGCCGCCGCGAATCTTGTCTTCAGCGCATCGGGCTACGGCAAGGGAGGCGCCCTGGTCGAATTGACCTCCTCGGGTGGCAAGACCTCCGCCAGGCAGATCTATCACACCCGCAACATGAAGAACCACCACGGCGGGATGCTCCTGCTCAAGGGGTTCCTGTACGGATTCAATGACGGCGGCGGACTGACCTGCCTGGAGTTGAAGACCGGCAAGGTGGCCTGGCGGAACCGATCCGTCGGCAAGGGCGCTGTCACCTACGCCGACGGCCATGTGTATCTCCGCAGCGAGGGCGGACGGGTGGCGTTGGTCGAGGCGAGCACCTCCGCCTACAAGCAGACCGGAGTCTTCGCTCAGCCACAACGCAGCCGACGACCCGCCTGGCCGCACCCGGTCGTCGCCGATGGCAAGCTGTTCCTCCGCGATCAGAACATCCTGCTCGCCTTCGACATCAAGGGCCGCTAACAGCCCCCCTCAGCCGGCCAGCCGGGTCCCCACCACGTTGACGCCACTGCCGGGGATCAGGTTGGACCGCCAGGCCCAGCGGTAGATCGCTCCGGTCTTCTCCGGAGGTAACTCCCGCAACTCACCAAACCCCGCCGACTCGAACCACTCGCACAACTCATCCACCGTGTGATGGTGCTGGTAGGTCGGAGCGTACCAGTCGTAGGTGTCGCACATCCGCAATTCTGGGTCGGGGTGATTGCTGAAGTTGATCAGCTTGTTGAACAGCTTGTTGAACAGCGGCACCCCGCCCCACCACGACAGCCGCCGACACCAACGCTCGAGCCGCTCAGCCGACATCCCCGCCGCTCGCCTCCGCATCCGCTCATTGAGCCACTCCTGCCACCAGCTGTTGCGGCGATACAGCCACACCGCCAGCCGACCGCCGGGACGTACCATCCGTGCCACCTGGTCGAAGACCTCGCGAGTGTCCTGGTCGTGATGCATCACGCCGATCGAAAACACCAGGTCAAACGAACCCGGCTCCAAGGGCAATCG